>JAAXXJ010000193.1 GCA_013334545.1 Nitrospirota bacterium
GCTCCCTCCTTCCGGAGGCAGGGGGCTTCGATCCTCAGGGCAGTGTTTATTCTAATCGCTCGCTGATCCCCCAGCAAGCTGCGGGGAATGAGCTCGCTCCTGGATTCATCCTTTCCTGGTTCGGGGTGTCACATGGTCGATGATAGGGAAAAGAACTACGAGACGATGTCCGTCGAGGAGCTGCAGGCGGAGCTTAAACGGCTCAAGGAGAGCCTGCGCGACCTTGAAGAGACGCACAGCTTTACCTTCGGCAAGACCACCGTTCACATCGGCGCAGAGCGGGCGCAGGCCATGCAGGAGGAGTACGAAGAGGAATGTGCTCTGTACAGCGGACAGATCGCGAAGATCGAGGGGATCTTGAAAGGAAAGGGGGGATGAACGCCCGGCTCGCTCGGTACAGTTTCAGAATTGCATGATTATACAAACTGTTTTGCCTCAAATTCTGCTTGCAGAATTCCACAAATTATGGTATTTATAACGCTCACAAGCAGTACAAATTCTCTTTGGAGGGGGTTCTCGGGATGAAGAAGCTTACCGTTGTTCTGGTAGTTGTGCTGTCGCTGTGTCTCGTTGTATCGATGGCGTTCGCCGCTGATATGAAGAAGGGCACCATCAAATCCGTTGACGCCAAGGCCGGCTCAGTTGTGGTGACCATCGATGGCAAGGATCATACGTTCAAGGCCGACAAGGCCGTGGACCTCGGCAAGGTGAAGGCCGGCGAGGCCGTGGAGCTCGCGGTCGAGAAGGATACCGTGAAGTCCATCAAGGCCGCTGCAGCCGCTGCTCCGGCGAAGAAGGCCCCGGTGGGCTGCTAATCATCAACTGATCCTGTTCTTCCAAAGGCCGCCTCATTCGAGGCGGCCTTTTCTGTTGTTTCTCCTGCCGTCTGTCCGTTGCCTTCCACCGCTCATCACCGGAAAGAAGTCACATCACGCAGACAAGTAAACAAGATGCCTTCTGTTTTCGTCTGCCCCGAAGTCAAACCGGGCTGGGGTGTACGAGAACAGGCCGTTCAGATCGTTCTCGAGGAAGGGGGCCTCGATCCCTGCGGGTGTGTAGCCGGCGGCGTCAAGCCCCTCGATAATAGCCCCGATGCTGGTTCCGGCGATGGCATCGACCGGGATGCTTTCCGGGCGAAGCATCTTGAGCACATCGATGGACGCGGCCGCCTTTGCCCCTCCCCCCTCGAGCGCGACCCCGATCTTCGGCCGCTGCCCGTCTGCGGACGGCGCCGCCACGGTGATGCCGCCATAGATGGTCGTCGTGGCCGGTGTGAGGCGGACCGGCTGGAGCGTTGTCTCCCTCGGGAAGGGGGCCGGGAGACCGAACAGCAGGACAAATACCATGAGGACCGGGACGCTCCGAATTTGCATGGAGCATACCATAGCACATCGGTCCGGCCGTGGCCACGCACGGTCGCCCGTTTTCAGCTTGCCATGCTGCGTGTCCTGTTCTATAATGTTGCGTGGACGGGAGATGTGCATCGGTTGGTCGGGGGCCTGCCGTCAGCTGACCTGGCGTGAGGGCAGGGGCCAGCGGTGGAGGAACGTTTGAAGAGAGGGTTCTGGTCCGGGATTGCCGCGTCATTGCTTGCCATGTCATACGCCTGGGCGGTGACAGGAGGCGGCGAAATCAGGATCGACATCGAGGGCATGCCGAGCGTGGTGTTCAGCCATGACAGCCATGTGGGCGCCGCGAAGAAGAAATGCAGCGAATGTCATTACGGGATCTATACGAACCATTCGCAGCGCAAGGCCGTGGGGATGGCGGCGATGCGGGCCGGGAAGTCATGCGGAGCCTGTCATGACGGGAAGAAGGCCTTCGGCGTTGCGAGCAGCAGAAACTGTAATAAGTGCCATAAAAAGCCGGAGCCGCTGTAATACGTGAGCCTGCCTGGTCGTCCAAGCGTACCGTCAACGTCTCCGCGATTGCGGGTCCTGCAGGATGAGATCCCGCTGTGTTTTCCGCAGTTATCGGGGGGACTCGATGGAGCACCTGGCCGGGGACGCGGGTGACGGCAAGCCCATGTCCTATCTGTGAGGTATTCTACGATGAATAGCGCCGGACGAAGAAAAAGCGACTCTGACACAACCAGCTGTCGTTGTCACCGCTTCGGGGCGATTGCCGTACTCAAGGGATTCGTGACCATCGACGAAGTGAAGGCGGCGATCATGGATCAGGTCGAGGAGGACCTCAGCGGCCGCGAACACCGCCTCCTCGGCAGTATTCTGCTCGAACGGGGCCTGGTCACCGAAAACCAGATCGAGACGGTCATGCTTGAGCTCGGGAAACAACGGTAGTGGTCCCGGTTGTTGTCCGCCCTCACCTCCGCCTTTTACCGAAGGGAAGCTTCGCTCCATTCCTTTTGCCCGACCTTGACACTTCTTTGTTTTCTCGATAGACTTTCATTGTCCCCACCAGCAGGTGCTCCATGATCATGGTCGCTGCTGGTTCGGGTCCGTTCCGGCATTGTATCCCGGTCATATGACGGTCCTGCGATTTCAAGATACACTAACGACCCTATGCGATTTCGATAAGCCAGAATGACTGAAGGGGCAGCCATGTGTGACAGGGAAGGCGGGCAGAATAGCTTGGAAATAAGGACGATTCCCGTGCAGCAGGCCGTTGGTGCTGTTCTCGCCCATGATGTGACCGAGATCCGGAAGGGCGAGTTCAAGGGGCCCGCCTTCCGGAAAGGCCACATCATAAGAAAGGAGGACGTCTGTCATCTCCAGCGGCTCGGCAAGGAGAACCTGTTCGTGCTGTCCCTGGGGCCCGATGATATGCACGAGGATGAGGCGGCTGTTGCGATCACCCGGGCCCTGATGGGGGAGGGTGTCGCGATCAAGGGCGAGCCGCGCGAGGGAAAGATCACCGTCGTTGCCGCTCGGGACGGCCTGCTGAAGATCGATGTCAATGCTCTCCGGGCGTTCAATATGGTGGGCGACGTGATGTGCGCAACGCTGCACACGAACACGGTCGTGAAAAAAGGGCAGGAGGTCGCCGGGACGCGGGCGATCCCTCTCGTGGTCACGAAGGCGGTGGTTGACAGGGCCGTGAAGACCGCACAGCAGGGTTCCGGGGTGCTGGAGGTGAAGGAGATCCGGAAGCCCAGGGCCGGCGTGGTCATCACGGGGAATGAGGTCTTCCATGGCAGGATCCAGGATGAATTCGCGCCCATCATCTCGAAGAAGATCGAAGAGTACGGCGGGGAGGTCGTGGGGACCTACTACGCGCCTGATGACGAGCAGTTCATTGCCGATCGTTTGCGGGAATTGCTGGATGCCGGCGCTGACCTGCTGATCACCACGGGCGGCATGTCCGTGGATCCCGACGACGTGACGCGGTTCGCCATCAAAAGCCTGGGCGCCACGGACATCACCTATGGTTCGGCAGTTCTGCCGGGGGCGATGGTGCTGGTTGCTTGTCTAGAGAGAAGAGACGAGAGATCAGCGACAAGCGACGACACACACTCGTCCCGCGTGCCTCGTCCCTCGTCACGGGTACCCATCTTAGGCATTCCCGCCTGCGGCATGTATCACAAAACGACGGTGTTTGACCTTGTCCTGCCGCGCGTTCTTGCCGGCGAACGGATCGGACGCGAAGAGCTCGCCGAGCTCGGCCACGGAGGGCTGTGCCTCCATTGTCCGGAATGCCGCTACCCGGTCTGTCCCTTCGGAAAGTAGGTTCTTCTGCCTGTTCTGCGCCTGCTGGTGTTCTGAGATCACGGAGACAATCAAAAGCTCCAACTATTCCATCTCATATTTATTTGGTCCCTTCCAAGGTCGGATTCGAATATATGGAAAGGGGGCCAATCGGTGCGCTATCGCTCAGGAACATCCCTGCTCTTGATCAGGATGATCGCGCCGATGAGCGTTCCGCAGATATTGCAGACGAGGTCAGTCGCGGATGAGTTCCGCATGGGAAGGTAGGCCTGCGTGACTTCTATGGCCAGACTGATCGCGGATCCCGCAGCACCGGTGGCAAGCACGATGAGCCTTGCAGATAGCGGACTAATCCGACGCAGCAGGAGCGAAAAAAAGAAACCGAAGGGGATGAATCCCGCAATATTGACGAAGATATCCTCGGCGTCCGGCAATAGTCGCCAATCCCGATCCCAAGGAAGCTCGAGCATGGTGCGGTGGACCGGCTGAAAAGCATGAGCGATCACCAGGTCCGGCAGTGGCGCTGATCGGTTGATGGCGAGCGGGGCATCGCGTCGGTCGAAATCGTATTGCGCAATGACGCCCTGTTCCCTCGCCGGGGGGCGAATGCCGATCTTTGGCCACCTACGCGCATGCAGCTGTACTTCATGGTCCAGCAGAACTCGGTCGTAGATCCGCAGGCCCAGAAGATCGCCGCTCCAGAAGGACCGTCCGGAGTGCGCATTGCCGATCACGAGGTATCCTGTAAGCCGGGCCGCGCCGGGGAGGAGAGAATACCGCGGGAAGGTCCGAGCACGGTCGCCGTCCAGGAAGACGGTCGTCTACTGATCCGATGCGGTCACCGTGATCAGGCGGGTCCGGTCTTGATGCAGTGCATTGGCGACGCCGATCTCCCGGTAGCGCTTCGACGGCGGAGAGGATCGTTCAGGCCTCCGTATGATCAAGGTCGACTTCCACTGGCCGATAAAGAGGTGTTCAATGCCGCTGCCATCACAGACGGAGACCATGGCAGGAACATCCGCGAATGGCTCCCGATGGGGACGGACCAGAATCTCGAGACTAAACGCCCTGTTCCGGAAGAAAGTGTCGGAAAGGGAGAACGGCTCCCGGGAGCATGCGTTTCCGACACCCGCCAGGCGGAGCCCATTTCTCTCGCGGAGCAGCATCACCCTGTTGTCCGGATGGAACTCAAAGGGCCAGAGGCCGGCGACAACAAAAACTCCGCAGAGGAGGAGAAGGATCGTTATGAGGGCTTTCCGATTCATTTTGGTCGCGAGCTGGTCGCTGACACCACGGCATCTGAAATTGGGCGGTGAGGGAAGAACATAATGTGCAGGAAGCAGTTCTCGCTCGAAGAATATATCATAAAATCAATGATCGAAATAGTATTATGTGCATGCCTGAGGACGTATGATGATTACTCCTTTGAAAGCAAGGCGCCCATGGGGCTCGCGGTCTTGAACCCAGGAGTGAGCACATTCCCCGCAGCTTGCTGCGGGTTTAGCGAGCGATGAGAATAATAAAAGTTCCTTGAGGATCGAAGATTTCCTGCAGCAAGCTGCAGGGAGCCTCAATGGTGGGGTGGAAGGATTTCGTTGGTATGTACCATCGGAGTCTGTTAGAATAGTGCAATCTGCAGCTGAAACCTATCGGCAGCCAACGATGAACTTCATGCAAAAGTTTAAATATTGGATCCCCGTCATCATGGCGATGATATGCATTTATTGGATGTCAACCGATGCTTTTGCTCTTCCAAAGACATCGCGTATCATCGAACCGCTCATCCGCTTCTTTTCGCCGCACATTTCGCGGAATGATATGCTGATGATCCACGGCGTGATCCGGAAACTGGCGCATGTGACGGAGTATTTCATCCTCGGAATATTGCTTTTCCGCGCTTTTCGGGCAGGCTCTCAGGAACGACGATGGTGGACATGGGGGCTCTCTTCCCTGGCAGTCGTGGCGCTCTATGCCGCAGGAGACGAGATGCATCAGTACTATGTCTCGACGAGGACGGCTTCGCTTGTCGATGTGGGTTACGATATGCTGGGAGGCGTCTTGGCACAGTGCGTCAGTATTGTCTGGTATGGACAATGTCGGGCGGAAGGGAACATTGTGAAAATTACAGGCACGGGAGAGGAAGGCGCACCGTAAAAGGTGCTGCTACCATGCGATGGATGAATTCTGGTATTTGCAGGAATTAGCCTGCGGTAGTTCATCTCTTCTTCTGTCCCTGAGCGTTCTTCGAGAGGTTTGACAAAGAACCGGTTATCTTCGGCTCGGGAAGACAACCGGGCAGTACGGCTCTCCCTCGTCCAGAGGGCACACGTGCCCTCACTCGGGGCAGCAGATG
>JAAXXJ010000194.1 GCA_013334545.1 Nitrospirota bacterium
TTCGCCTTTCGGCATGCTTGAACAATATTTTAGCGCATTATTCAACATAATAGGCAGCAGTTTACGCCGGATTCAGGTTTATAGTTCTGGTCACCAGTATCGACGCTTGCAACAATAGTCGCATCACTGATAATCCCCAATTGAGTTATTTTCGGCATTGAATCATTATAATTGGGGCTCTTTTGAATGTACCGTTTAAAGGGGACCGAGCTGCAGGACAGCAACAGGGCCAATAGCATTACGACAGCCAAAGAGCGCATGAACGGCAGATACAGACGATATTTATCTCCCATGGTCACCGCCTGTCGTTAAAGTTGATAGGTTAAGTATAGCAAAGTGTAAACCTCAACATTCCCAGGGTGTTCTGCGCATTTATATTCGTCGCGCTGTTTCTACCGTATGGTGCAAGCCTGAAACGCTGTAATGTTCACATATTCAGGATGTAACGTGCACTCTCTACCCGCTTGTCAGGAGTCACACCTACAGGAAGAAGTCAGCGAGTTGCCATATTGGAAAGGATAGCATGTATCACCCTGTACTTTTCAGGCTTTCTCCGCGACTTTCCCGCCCCACTCCTTCAGTTTCCCGCTGATGAAGTCGATGATCTGCTGGTGCTCCTCGTCGCCCCGGCCGGCAATGGTCATCGGCTTTCCGAATTCGAACCAGACCTTTTTCGAAGGGTCGATCCTCCCGAAGTCCTTCAGGTACCTGCCGTTGCCCCAGGCGTCGGTCTTGAGCGCGATGGGCATCACCGGGACGCCGGCGCGCTTGGCGAGCTTGATGCCGATGGTGTTGAATTCCGACGGATTAAACACCTCGGTGCGCGTGGTCTGGGGGAAGATGACGATGGAGCGGCCTGCCTTCAGGCGGACCTCGCCGCCTTCGAACACGGCCTTGAGGTCTTCACGGGGATTCGTGCGGCCCACGGTGATGGGGTCCCGGGACCGCATGATATGCTTGAAGACCGGGTAGTCGACAAGGCTCTGCTTCACCACGAAGGTGGAGTCCTTGAACTGCGAGATGATCGCAGGCAGGACCATGGTCTCCAGGGTGCTCATGTGGTTGCCGATGAAGACGCAGGGCGTGTCGAGGTTCCTGAAATTTTCGACGCCGCTGATCTCGAAGGCGACCCCGATCTCCTCGAGCGCCCTGAGCGTCTCCAGGCTGCTGGCGACCCAGTCCGCGGTAACGTATTGCCCGCGCTTTGCCTTCGCGCTGCCCCGGACAACGATGGATATCGCGCGGGAATACAATCTTATAGCGGGGAGCAGTCTGCCCAGCAGGGACCGCTTGACCGTGCCGGTCCGGTACGAGCCGTTCACGTAGGTGATGGCGTCCAATGGGAGCTCCTTGGTCATGAGGACATTGTAATAAGCAGGCACAGTATAGCATCAGGCCGGGTGCAGGTAAAGGGGCAGCCCGGTGAGGAGGGGCCCGGATTCGTAAGGGAGGGACCTATGCCAGGTGCGGGGACGGCCGCTGAATATGGTAACCTTGGGCATAGTCAATGCCGGCAGAGTCGACCGCGTTGAGGATCGATTCGCTCTCCACAAACTCTGCAATGGTCTTGATGCTGAGGCGGTTGGCGAGAGACGCTATGCTCGTGACGATCTCCTTTTCCATCACGCCGTTCCCGCCCAGGGTTCGTATGAACTCGCCGTCAACCTTGATATAGTCGACAGGGAAGTTCTTGAGATACTGGAACGAGGAATAACCCGCCCCGAAGTCATCAATGGCGAACCGGAAGCCCTCATCCTTCAGTGTGTGGACGAAGTTCTCGAACAACCTGATGTTCTTGACGGTGTCCCGCTCGGTGATCTCGAAGACCATGCCACCCGGATCGATGGCGTAATCACGGAACAAGGCGCGAATGGTGGGCATGAAGTCCTTGATCACCATGGCTTTGGGAGAGAGGTTCAGGAACAGCGTGCCTTTATAGTGCTTCTGCTTCACCATGATGAACGCCTGCTCGATGAGCTGATAGTCGATCTTGCCGATGGCGCCCATGCTCTCTGCGGCCTCGATGAAGTCCGCTGCCGGTATCACCCGATCGTCCACGACGATCCGCGTCAACACTTCGTAGGCCATGATGGACCTGTCCTTGACATTTACGATGGGCTGAAAGAAGGGCACGATCTTCTTCTTCCGGCGTTGAAGCGCATCGAGGACCATGATGTTCTTCTCGCTGAAGCACCTGAGCGTCTCCACGCTGTCACTGTCGCTCGGAAAGGCTACGTTGTCCTTGCCCAACGCTTTTGCCTCGCGCAGCAGACTGTCTGCGAGAAGGAAAAGGTCCTTTGCGTCCTTGGCATGACTGGGGAACACCGCTACGCCGACGGAGATCGTTTCCTGCACGACGACGCCATCCGGGAGCGTGATCGAGTGGCCTCGCAGGCTATCCATAAGTCTTTTGGCGACGACGAAGGCTTGTTCCTCGTCGCACACGGGAAGTATGGCGGTAAAATTATCGCCCGCGAAGCGGGCGGGGATGTCTCCCTTGCGGACCGCTGCCCTCAGGATGTCGGAAAAATCCTTCAGGAAGCGGTCGCCGAACTGATGACCGTACGTGTTGCTGATGATCTTGAAATTATCGATGTCTATGTTCAGGAGGGAAAACTTGTACTTCTGGCGCATGGACCGCTGGGTCTCGTACTCGAGCAGGTCCCAGAAGGTGTTCTGATTATACAGTCCGGTAAGGGGATCCCGCATACTGCAAGTTTCAGCTTTTTTTGCGTATTTGGTCAGCGACCTGATAAGGACTATCGTGCTGATGGCCGGGACCGGTGAGAGCGCCAGGATCACCAGGATCAGGATGTTCAACGCAGAAGGCATATTGATGTCGTACGCGAGGACGGCGATAGTGGTCAGGGCCATCGAAAGCGAAACAGCAAGGGAACCGGCAAGAAGGAGGGTTTTTATTTTTTTCAGGTCTATTTCCATGATATCTCTAAGAAATACATTTGATGTTAGCCGACATCACTGCGAACTTAGCAAGCATATACTTCTCTGCTGATGTTGTCAACGGGAGGAAAAAAAACTTGCATTGGTTTATGAAACAAGCGAGAATGGCGCCATGAAAATCAGGTCGTTACGCCATGCGGTCTCCCAGATGGTGATGCCCCGGACCGAGGGAAAGCTCCTTTCCGACGCCTCATACCGGGGCGACATGGCAAAGCTCGCGGAAGAAGGCATCGGCGGCTTCATCCTCTTCGGCGGCGACATCGAAGGTACGCCGCGCCATCTCGCTGAGCTCCAGTCGCGCGCCGAACTGCCGCTCCTGGTCTCCTCTGACGTGGAACGGGGACTGGGGCAGCAACTGGATGGAGGGACGCGCTTCCCGAGCCAGCGCGCCGTTGCCTCGGCGATCAAGCGCGGATCGAGCAAGGACACCGCCCTTCTCCACGCCATGCTTGATGCGGTGCGGACAGAGGCCCGGGGCGCGGGTATCCACATGGTGTTCTCGCCCGTCATGGACGTGAACAACAATCCCGACAACCCCATTATCTGTACACGATCTTTCGGCGAAGACCAGGAGACGGTGGAGTGGTTCGGCAGGCAGTACATCCGGGGGCTGCAGCAGCGCAGGCCAGACGGAAAACGTGACCTCCTGGCATGCGCCAAGCATTTCCCCGGCCACGGCGACACGGACCAGGATTCCCACTCGGTCCTTCCGGTCATCCGGGCGGACAGATCGCGATTGAACCGGGTCGAGCTTCCGCCGTTCCGCGAGGCGGTCAAGGACGGTGTCGGGATGGTCATGATCGCCCATCTGCTGGTGCCCGCACTGGATCCGGTAAAGCCCGTGACGTTCTCCAAGAAGGTCGTGACCGCGCTGCTGCGCGAGGGGATGGAGTTCGGAGGGATCATCATCTCCGACGCGCTGGACATGGGGGCGCTCTCCAAGGAGTACCCCCAGGACGAGATCGCCATCCGGGCCGTCGAAGCGGGCATGGATATCCTGCTCCATCCGATCGATGCCAGGACCACCATCGACGCCGTGGTCAAGGCCGTGGAGGGGGGACGTCTCACCGAACAGCGCATCCAGGAGTCCGTCGACCGCATCATGGCTGCGAAGAAAGAGCTCGGGCTGTTCGACCGGAACGGATGGACAGCTCCGAAGATCGACTACGAAAAGCACCGGCAGACCGCCCGGGAACTCGGCCGGAAGGCGCTCACCGTGGTCAGCGGCGACAGGAAAATACTCCCACTCGACATCAGGAAAGGCGTTGCATGCTTTGTTCTGGACGACGACAGCCAGGACATGGGCGGCCCGTTCACGCAGGAGCTGGTCAAGCGGATCGGAACAGTAAAGAGCACCACGCTGACGCCCGATGTTTGCATCGCCGATCTCTCCTCCCATCTCGATCTCAGCGGCGCCGATGCCGTTGTCATCGCGATATTCTCGCGCATAGCGGCATCGAAGGGCCGTTCCGGCATATCACCGGCACTGCGTGACGCTGCCTTCGAGGTCCTCCGCCGTGCAAAGGCAGCGGGAAAGCGCTCCGCCGTCATATCCTTCGACAGCCCCTACATCCTCGGCCAGTTCGTGGACGCCGATCTCCTCATCGCCGGCTACGACCGCATGGACGCGATTCAGGAAGCGGCGGCGGAGATGCTGGGAAGCAAAGGATAGGAAAGACCTTTCACCACAGAGAGCACAGGACGCAGAGATTTCACATCCTTGGGAAAGAGGAATGTAGTCTTACGAAGTGGCCATAGAATAAGTTCCCGTCTTAGCATCTTCCCAGTTTTCGTGATTCAACTCAGCGCTCTCAGCGTTCTCTGCGGTAAACAAACATCTCGACTATCATCATCATGATTCATATTATTCTTGTATTTCTCTCGTTCGCTCTCATCCACAGCGTCACGGTCGCGCGGTGGTTCAAGGAACTGTGCGCACGCTCCCTCGGTGATACGTTCATGCGCGTCTGGTACCGGTTTTTGTACACTTCGGTGAGCGGCGTGACCGCCGCCATCGCCGTCTACTTCATCGCGCAGGTGCCTGACCGGGTGCTGTGGATCGCCCCTTCCTGGCTTCGCTGGTCGCTGCATGGCATCCAGATCGCGGGCATCGTTTTCGGTGTTCAGGTCTTTCAATATCTGGACAAATGGGAGTTCATGGGCTTCCGGCAGGTCTGGCGGTATCTCGCGAAGGGCGAGGTCGCGGGGAACCGGGAGGGGCTGACCGATCGTGAGCTCGTTACCTCCGGCGTGTACGGCATTGTGCGCCATCCGCTCTACGTCGCCGGGATCATCATTTTCACGTTCAGCCCGAATATCACGGTGAACGGGCTCACCGTCACGGTCCTGGCTGACCTGTACTTCATCTTCGGCATGTTCATCGAGGAGCGGCGTTTCCTGAAGATCTTCGGGGACCAGTACCGGGAGTACATGACGAAGGTGCCGAGAATGATTCCAAAAATATTTGCACCATAGAGACTCCAGCAAGCCTATCGGCAATGAGCGAAGGACCGAACTGCCCAGTCGATCCGGACGCAGAAAGAAGGCAGGAAAGGGACAGCATGATGAAACAAGAGGGTCGGAGAACCATGTATGCTGCCTTTATGGGGATATTGGCTGTTGCCGTTATGCTTTTAGCGATATTCTTGCTCCAGCGGGGCCGGAACGTGGGTTCACTCGCAATCAAACCGTCCGTAGAGCGAGAGTTGCTTGAGAAGGATAGGATTATACTCAGAACGAAAATAGCAGAGGCCTTTCCGGAATGGGATCGAATGTGGAGCCCTGGCGCTGCCCGTATTGCCCTGTCGGAATTTCAGCAGGAAGAAATCGAAGAGATTGACTCGTCGCTGATAATACGCGAGGACCGCGTTTATGTGCCGGTTGAGGATGCGTTGCGGCAATCACTCGTATCGCCCGATGGGACGAAGTTCTTGGAATATGGGGGAAACATCGAAGAGGCGGAACCTGACTCGGAGTTGACCCTTATTGATGCGGTAAGGCGCGAGCGTCGTCGGCTGTTATTCTATGGCCCATCGGTCCGCATTGATGAT
>JAAXXJ010000504.1 GCA_013334545.1 Nitrospirota bacterium
CGCACGGCCAAGTCGAGCTCCTCGAGCTCGATGGGCTTGGAGAGGTAATCAAAGGCGCCGTTCCGGATGGCCTTGACCGCGTTATCGAAGCTCGGGAACGCAGTAGTGAAAATGATCTTTGTCTGGCTGTTCGCGGTCAGGATGGATGGGCAGAGATCGGGTCCCTCGGCGTCGGGCAGTTTCTGGTCGAGCAGCACCACGTCGAAGGAATGCTCCCGGCAGCGGGCGAGGCAGTCCTTTCCCGAGTGGGCCAGCAGGACCTCGGCCTCGCCGGAGCGAAGGTGGTCCTGGAGCGACCGGGCGAAGTTCCGGTCGTAGTCCACGATGAGGATGCACTTCTTACGTTTTTGCATGGGCTTCCGGTACCGCGGGAACGCTGATCGTCACGTTTGTGCCGCTCTTTTCCGCGCTCTCGATCTCGATGGTGCCGTTCATCTTGAGCAGCATCTTCTTGACGATGACGAGCCCCAGCCCTGTGCCATGGGTCTTCGTCGTGGAGAAGGGGTGGAACAGGCGTTTCTTCTGCTCCTCGGTCATGCCCGTCCCGTTGTCCATGACCTTGAGGACGATCCGGTCCCCGACGCGCATCGCATAGATGCTGATCACCGGGGCCGCGGACGACTGGAGGGCATCGTAGGCATTGGTGAAGATGTTCAGCATCACCTGCTGCATTGCCCGCGCGTCGAACCATCCCCGCTCCGCTCCGGGCCGGATGAACTTCTTGATACGGATGTTCCGCGCGTTGAAGTCCGGTGCGCTCATGGACAGCAGGTGCTCCAGGAAGTGTTCGAGCAAAACCTCACCGCATTCCGGGTTCTCGTACATGCTGAAGTTCTTCAGGTCCTTGAGCAGGAGCTCGACGCGCGTCACATCATCGAGCACGCGGTCGATGAACTCGCGGGTCTTTTCCTTTGAGTACGCCTGCAGGTTCTTTCTGAGCACCGTCACCGTGGTCTTGATGGAATTGATGGGATTCCCCAGCTCGTGCCGTATGCCGGAGAAGATATATCCCAAGTTGTTCATCGTGTTGACCGCTTCAGCGATTGCGCTCAACCGCATCTTCTCGGTGATATCCGAGAGGTAGATCCAGAGATAGGCGTCTGAGATCGCGTAGATCGAATAGCCGATGAACCTGCTGCCGAGGGAGAAAGAGCGCGGCTCGAAGATCTGCGTCGAACTGGCCTGGGGCGGCACGTTGGACAGGAGGAGCGATGCCAGGGCGTTGTAGTCCTTCGGCCTGATGGTCTCCCGGAAGATCTCGACTGCAAGCTTGTTCTGGAAGAAGACCTCTTTCTTCACGATGTCGAGGCCGAGGATCCCCAGGCTGATGTCGTCGAGGATGCTGGCGTAGATGCACTCCCCGAGGCAGGGGGTCTTGCTGATCGGGCAGTACGAGCTGTTCTTCCGGTGGGAGCAACTTTCCATGTTCGTGGTCATGGCCGCCTTGTTCGCAGGGCACTCTGGTGTCAGCGACGCGGAAATGCCCTTCCAGCGAAAGAGTACAATAATCGGAGAAAAATGAGAAGGGAAAAAACGAGGGTGTCAACGAGTGACGCAGGGGCTCTTCGACCCGGACGCACCGTCCGGATTACGGATAGATTTTGGAGAACAAAGGCGCGGTCAGCTTTGGAGCGATCAGGGACAAGGAAGCCGGGGGACAGGGGAGAAGGGTTTGAGTCGTGGAGCAAGCAGGCCCATCCCCTCGCTATACAGGTGTGGGCGGCAGGGAGCGCTGCAGCTTGCGGCCCGGAGTGATCAGCGCCCGGTTCGACCACTGCCAGCTGAGCGCCGTCGCAATGCGACGCGAGTGGCGCCTCATCAGATCGCCGCGGCCAGGGCCAGCTCGCCGCAGTGCTTCTTCAGTATCAG
>JAAXXJ010000195.1 GCA_013334545.1 Nitrospirota bacterium
TCACCAGGAACCTCTCCTTCCACTTCACGATCACGGGGAACACCGACCTGGAGCTGCGCGTGCCGGACTTTCGGGCCGCTGTCCGGGACTACCGGTACATCGCGAAGCGGTACTCGCCGGAGCATATCATCTGGCGCTTTGATCCCCTTTGCATCACCGACAAGCTCTCCTTCGAGAAGCATGAAGAGCGGTTCGCTGCCATCGCCGAACTGCTCACGGGCCATGCCTCGTCCTGCATCATCAGCTTCGCCCATCCCTACCGGAAGACGACCAGGAACATCGAGAAGTACACCTCCCACCGGTTCGTGCCGGTCCCGCCTGAGGAGCAGAAGTCCTACGCGGAGCGCCTTGCCATGCTCGCTCAAGGCTTCAACATCAAGCTCTTTGCCTGCTGCAACGACCACCTGCTCTCCGACCGGATCGGCAAGGCACGGTGCATCGACGGGTCGAGGCTTTCACTCCTCTTCGGCACGGCCCTGGACACCCGGCCGGCGGCATCGCGCAAGGAGTGCGGCTGCACCAGGAGCATCGACATCGGGGCCTACGACACCTGCGGCCACGGCTGCGTCTACTGCTACGCCAACACGGACCAGGAGAAGGCGTCCCGGGCGCCTGCTGCCCATGATCCTGCCGCAGCGTCCCTGTCTCCCCCTGCGCCGGCTGCCGCGAAACAGGACCCATCCACTCCTTGACAAGCCGCCTCCCGTCGTCTACCCTTAAAGCAGGCTTTCTGTTTCTGTTCCTTGCACAAGGAGGCTGCTATGAAGATCGGCATACTGGGATCAGGAGATGTGGCGAAGTCCCTGGCACGGGGCTTCCTGAAATACGGGCACGATGTGGTGATGGGCACGCGCACAACGGCGAAGCTGGGCGACTTCGCGAAGGAGCAGCCAAAGGCGCGGTTCGGCAGCTTCGGCGACGCGGCGCGGTTCGGCGAGCTGGTCGTTCTGGCGGTCAAGGGCACGGCCGCTGCCGACGCCCTGCGGATGGCGGGACCGGCGAACCTGGACGGCAAGCCGGTGATGGACGCGACCAACCCGATCGCCGACGCGGCGCCGGTGAACGGCGTGCTTACGTTCTTCACGACCCTGAACGAGTCGCTGATGGAGCGGCTGCAGAAGGAGTTCCCGAAGGCCAGGTTCGTGAAGGCCTTCAACTCAGTGGGGAACGCCTTCTTCGTCAACCCGCGGTTCACGGGCGGGAAGCCCACCATGTTCATCTGCGGGAACGACGACGGCGCGAAGCGGACCGTCGCCGGCATTGTTGAGCAGTTCGGCTGGGAGGCAGCGGACATGGGCATGGCCGAGGCGGCGCGGGCCATCGAGCCGCTCTGCATGCTCTGGTGCATCCCGGGCTTCCTCAGGAACGACTGGTCGCACGCCTTCAAGCTGCTGGCGTAGGCCGGCAGCATGGGGGCGGCACCCCTGCCCCACGGGTCAGATCTTTACGGGTCTTCTCCATTATACGTCATGCCTGGCCTGCAGCTGGCGCTTCTCCACCTATTTTCGCTCCTCCTTGGGCGGCGACGGGAACAAGGCATAGGGAGGTTTCGGCTCCTGGTCCGGCGGCACGTATGCCGGCGCGGCTTCACCAGCCGGACCGAGATGCCGAATGAACTGATGCAGGGCCCTCAGGTCCTCTTCATGCATGCTGTTCAGACCGAACCATGGCATAGGAGGCCTGGCCTTGAGAAGTCTCGCGGCTGCCACCCACTGATCCTCTGTCATCGCGTTGACAAAGAGCCTCAGATTCGAAGCATAGGTCGTTCCCCACGGACCGCGCCATCCGAACTTGTCACCCGTGAGCCAGAGATGTTCGGGGACCTTTCCTTCTCCCAGCAGATATCCGGGCGTGTGGCAATCGTTGCATCCGGCGATCCTCACGAGATATCGCCCGCGCTCCACCTTCTTCATATCAATGCCCGCGGGTTGTTTCTTCGGATCAGCGGTCCCGGCATGAGCCCGACCCATGAAGGCGCGTCCGCAAAGAAGAAATGCAATCACGAAAACCGTCCTTTGCCAATGGTACATGTGAGCCATCCTCCTCTTGAGTGAGATGAGAGCTTTTTTCAGGACCCCTTAGGGTCAGGTCTACTTTCTTGCCATAACTTCTTCCCCGCTCTCCTGCGACCTAGGGAACGACAACGATCTTTCCCCGAGCAGTGCCTTCCTGGAGATAGCCTATCGCCGCAGGGACCTCGCTCAGCGGAAAGGTCCTGTCCACGACCGGCGTGAGCCTGCCTGCTTCCAGGAGCTCCTTCAGCACCGGCATGGCCTTCCGCCGGTCAAGCGGCTCGAAGAACATCTTCCCCAGCTGAGGGACGAAGGGCGAGATTGCCGCGAGCAGGAAGAAGCGGGGCAGGCTGCCGAGGACGCGGCGGCCCGCCTTGCCATAATGATCGTGGCCGATGAGGATGTAGACCCCTGTCGGTGCAAGCGCACGCCTGCTGTCCGCGAGCGAGAGGGTGGACGCGACGTCGATGATGAGGTCGTAGCGCTCGCCGGACCGGGTGAAGTCCTCCTTTGTGTAGTCGATGACGCGGTCCGCGCCGAGCGAACGGACCAGATCCAGTTTTGCAGCGCTGTCCACGCCGGTCACCACCGCGCCGGCGGCCTTGGCGATCTGGACCGCCAGCGATCCGACGCCGCCGGCCGCGCCGTTGATCAGCACCCGCTGTCCCGGCCGGATCCGACGCGCCCCCCGCAGGTTGTTCAGGACGATGAGCCCCGACGTGGGAACCCCGGCTGCCTGCTCGAAGCTGATGTTCCGGGGTTTGTGCTCCAGCGCGTCGTGGCGAACGGACACGTACTCCGCGAACGCGCCGCCGTTCGTCCATTGGTTCGCCTTGACCGTCTCGCCGAACACCTCGTCGCCGGGACGGAAGCGCGTGACGTTCCTGCCGACCGCCTCGACGGTCCCCGCCATGTCCGTTCCCGGGACAGGGTTCTTCGGCCGGGAGAACCCGCCGCCCATCAGGCGCAGCACATAGGGCCGGCCGGTCACCACATGCCAGATGTCCGCATGCACGGACGCCGCACGGACCCGCACGAGCACGTCGTCATCGCCGATCGCGGGCAGGTCGATCTCGCGAAGCCGGAGCACATCGTTGGGCAAGCCGTATGAATCCTGAATGATCGCTTTCATTCTCGCAGGCTTCCCGGGACCCTAAACACGGCCCCCGGCTCCTTCGCACTCTAGAGGGGCCAGTCAGTACTGTCTCACTTTTCTATCCCTGTACCCCGCGCCCTGCTTCACTACTCTTTCAGGATACCTCATCAACCACTGCATCCGCTCATGTGAATGCCACGGCCGCATGGAGCTGGGCTGTTTCGAAGGTGATCAGTCCCGCCTGGACGAGCGGGTCCTGGTTCACGACCTTGTCGGCTTCCTCCCTGGTCTCTGCCCTGACGACGATCATACCGCCATGGTCGCCCCACTTGCCGGCCTGCACGAGGACGCCCGCTGCGAGCTGCTGCCTGGCCCATTCGCGGTGCAGGGGGATCGTCTTGTTGATCTGCGCCCGGTCCGCGTCGGGTTTATACTTGTTGATCGACATGAAGTACATGGGTGTATCCCTCTTGGCGTTAGAAGTTCAGAATAGCAGTGAGACCACCTGAGGGTCAGAACTACTCAGGGTCAGGTTTACTTTCTTGTCATTTGCCTCATGTCGCCTTCCGCCTGATCATGAAATTGATCCCGGTCCATATCGCTGTCCTGAACAGCATCGCCATGATGCTGTTCACGGCCACGGTCATGCCGAGCAGGTGCATGACCAGGAGCATCAGTAATACCAAGCCGTGGCAGGCAAGGACCATCCGCGAAAGCGTCCCGGCCCAGCCCTGCTCTCTCCACAGGCCAAGGCCCGCTGCCAGCGAAACAAATCCCATCGCCACGTTATAGCGAAGGAGCCAGGGAAGAACGGGGTATGGCTTGGTCTCGAGGCCGAGCAGGACGATCCCCCCTTCCACGATGGTCAGGAGCCCGATCACCAGCGCCAGCAAGGCCGCAAGACGATGTTTGCTCATAGGGCAGGTCCTTCTGCATCCAATTGCGCCCTTGTCATACCGCCACTTTCTTGGCCCCTTTGCACGCGGGACAGACGATCGTCCCCCTGCCGTGGCACTCCGGGCAGGGCCGCTGGGCGGCATTGGAACTGGACTGTCTTCCCTGCCCGCGGCAGACCGGACAGGCGATGGAGCCTTTCCCCTTGCATTCCGAACATGGGATCGTTGCTGTTCTGTCTGACATTTGTTTTTCCTTCCTTCTTCCGTTCAGACCCTTTGTTAGTACCGGGTCATACTTGAATCTGCAGTTATTTTTTTCCGCTTTCCGCGGCGCTTCCCCTGATATGCTCCGCCACCTCGTTCAAGTCCTTACATAACCCGAACCCAGGATCTTCCGGGTCAGGCCCGGGATCCTGGAATGCTATCTCTTCCCCTCGTACTGCTTTGCCCTGATCGAACAAACTGACACGGTGACGCGGGGACGAGACTTCAGACACGGAGACACGGTGATATGACCCCCTGAGGGGCAGTTCTTTCCTCTCGAAATTCCCCGTCTGCCCACCTGCCTTTTTCTAGAGCTTGGCAGCAGGAACATTATTTCTTAATGCATCATGGCTAAAGCAGAATCGATCTCGACTGAACTTCCTGGACGAGGGAAAAGCCCTTGTCATTGGTGACAAGCGTGGCGCCGAGTTGGAAGGCTGTCGCGGCGATGATGGCATCAGGGAGCCGGAGATTGTACTTCTTCCGCAATTCGATCGTCCGTTCCTTGATCTCTGCGGTTATGTCTATGACCGGGATGTCTTGCAGAAATCGCTTGAGTTTCTTTTCTTCCTGCGGGGTTATGGACGGACAGGACTTCCAATTCGGTGATAAAAGAAATGGAGAATTCGCCCTCGGGCAGGGCATCGACGGAGATTTTCTTTCCAATCAGGTAGAGCAGGATATTGGTGTCGAGCAGGAACCTATTTCCACTCACTCCTTACTCTCCTTTGATAGCTCAACGGTTCTTCTTCGATATGCACGATCCCGGCATAGTCCCTCAATTTTTCCCTGACCATGCCGTGCTGTCCCGGCTCCAGGATCCGCTCGATCTTCGTCCATTCAGCGTAGTCGATGATGACTTCCACCGGCTTGTTGTTCTCGTCCAGCACGATCTTTTTATGGATTGTTCCGCTCATAGCAGCCGCCGAAAACCACGGTTTTTTCGAACCATTTGTTCTCAAAATGACTATAGTACAACGAGGGGGAAAATGCAATGAGAAGTTACCGTCTTGAGGGTCCGTCCAGGATCAGGCTGGACCGGCCCTTTGTATATCTTGAGGGGGAGCGACCCTCCGCATGCGGTCGAAGTCCGCGTCGTTGAGCAGCAGGGCCAGGCCGTTCTCGATCGCGGTCTGGTCTGTTCCGGGTCAGGTCTGTTCCGGGTCAGACTTGAATCTGTAGTTATTAACCTTGCGCCCCAGCAATAAAATATGCACCTTGGGGATCGCGGCTTCATCGTGTCGGCTCTCTTTGAAGGGCCTGCCCGGGTCGGACCAAATGCCTTACCCAACCGGCGTCCCTTCTGCTCTCTCACGTCCGCGGCTTCGTCCCGAAGAATGCCCAGAAGCTCTCGAACGGTACGAGCCGCTTCTTCTTTACGCCGACGAATCCCGCCTCCCGCAGCTGTCCGCACAGCTCGTCCGGATCCGGCAGGGGTCCGTAGCCCTTGGTCGTGGCGACCCAGATGCCCACTGCCTGCCCGGCCGGCCCTCCGCGTCCACGAGGAAGGTGTCGGCGGTGTGGGCCATCGCGTAGCCGGCCGCAGAGTCGCCGTCGAGGCGTGCGTAGGCGCCGATCGGGACCTGGCAGCCGCCCTCGAGGCGCCGCATGACGACGCGCTCGGCGGTGACCGCGGTCATCGTGTCGGGGTGGGACATCTCCGCGCACACGCCCTGCATGAACTCGTCGTCCTCGCGGATCTCGATGCCGATGGCGCCCTGACCGACCGC
>JAAXXJ010000196.1 GCA_013334545.1 Nitrospirota bacterium
GCTCATGCCCACGGCGATGCCGGACGTGCCGTTCGCCAGAAGCTGGGGGAAGCGCGCCGGCAACACGACCGGCTCCTTGAGCGAGTTGTCGTAGTTGGGACGGAAGCCCACGGTCTCCTTGTCGATTTCGACCAGGAGCTCCTCGGCGATCTGCGACAATCGCGCCTCGGTGTAGCGCATGGCCGCGGCGGGGTCGCCGTCGAGGCTGCCGAAGTTGCCCGACCCTTCAACGAGGGGATAGCGGAGCGAGAAGTCCTGGGCCATCCGGACCATGGCATCGTAGGCAGCCTGGTCGCCGTGAGGATGGAACTTGCCGAGCACCTCGCCGACCACGGCGGCGCTCTTCCGGAACTTGGCCGTAGGGCCAAGGCCCATCTCCCACATGGCGTAGAGGATGCGGCGGTGGACAGGCTTGAGGCCATCGCGAACATCGGGGAGCGACCGCGACACGATGGTCGAGAGCGCGTAGGTCAGGAACCGGTTCTCCACTTCCGAGTGGAGCGCGGTGGTCAGGATGGATTCTTCTTTTATCGGCATACGGTACCTCGTGGTCAAAATAGGATCGTTTTGCAAAAAGATGCGATATTTTTCACGGTTGGCGCGGCATTCTACCACAAACACCGACTACTTTTCAAAGTGAGTTTTTGAGAATGTGGTGTATAATAGAGCCATGCAAAACAGCAACATCAACCAGGCGGAAGCGTACAGCCAGGAGGCATTCCACTGCGGGGCCTGCAGCCGTTATTTCCCGGGGAGGGTCGTTACCTGGGTCGACGTCTCGCGCACCCCGCAGGTGAAGCGGCAGATACTCCGCTGGGAGTTCAATGTTGTCCAGTGTCCCAACTGCGGTTTTCGCAATTTTTCTGACACGCCCTTTTTCTATGAGGACTTCGAAGAGGGCTTTCTGATCGCGGTCTTTCCCCGCATTCCGGACGATCGCGGTGCCGTGGAGGCAAGCATCAGGGAAAAGTACGGTTACTACCCCCTCCTCGAGTACTTCTACGACATGGCGCAGATCTGGACGCTCCTGTACCTGCAGGAGCATTACAAGGCGAACAAGAATCTGCGTTCGCTTTCACGGCTCGGGAACGGCGAGGGGCGCATTCTGAAGTTCATGAGGTTCCTGAAGGAAGATCCGATGATGATCGATATCAGGGAAAAGCTGACAGAGTCGTTCTTCGGCGACGCCCCGGAGGACGATCTTATGGACCTCCTGGCTCGGGCGATCTATACGCTCGAAGAGATGTTCCCGTGGCCCCTCGACCGCCGCTGCATTTGCGGCGGGGACCTTACGAAGGAGTTCAAGTGCTGCGGCAAGAGCGCTGTGCTCGACGACCATGACCGGCTGCTCTCACAGCATTACATCATATACTGCCCGGACTGCGGTGAGTCGCTGGCCGGGGCCTCCTGCAGCTCCTGCGGCAGGGTTTATACCTGGAAGCTGGGGACCGTGGCCTCTCACGAGAAAAAGAAAAAATCGGGCAAGAAACCGCAAGGCAAAGCTTCTGAGACACGGCCCGGTCCCAAGACCGGCCCGGCAGGGAGCTGACACGCGACCGTGAACTTGCTGGGTTAGACGGAGTTTCTTGCTCGAACCAATTGAGGTGACCGCAGAAGACTGCAGGACGCCTCGATCTTCGAGGAAGGATTATCATCCGCATTGCTCGCTAACCCCTGCACTCGCGGTTCCCCTCGTAAGCACTGGGGGCAAGGCCACGCAGCAGGCTACGGGGTTAGCGATTTCTTCTGGATTCACGGGTCTGATGTATGTTGATGCATAAGGAAAAATAAAAAGGCGACGGGGATGATCCCCGCCGCCTTTGCTTTTGTCCTGGATTCTGAATCCTGACTTCTGGTTTCTGGTTCCGATCTTGTTACGCCTTTGCCGAAGCCTTCGCTTCCCTCATCACTTTCGGCGCCGAGACCAGGGCGCCGAGCGCCGTGCCGATCAGGCCGCCCGTGATGATGTGCACCGTGGCCGATGCCGCGATGCCGACGCCGATGCCGACCACGATCGCCGCCCGCACGAAGAGGGTCGGCTCAACCGTCCCGCCCATCAGCTTCTGGAGGATGAACAGGGTCCCGTAGCTCCCGAAGTAGAAGCCCGCCATCACCCCGAATACCAGGAACAGCACCCCGCCAACCACCGCTCCGATCTTCATGCCCGTCTTTACTGTTTCGTTCTTCATTGTCCTATCTCCTTTTTCTAAGGTTTAGATATCGTTTTAGATCCTTGTTTGCAGTTGTACTTGTTCTACCTTCAGCCTTTAGTTACTTATGTGCTTCCGCTTCCTTCTGCTCTTCACGCGCCGCCGAACCTTCGAGCAGCCTGCCAGCCAGCCAGCCCATCGTGGTGGTCGCTGTCACGATCACGATGCCGGCAACCAGCACACCCACCAGCATGGACACCAGCACGATGGCCCGGGAGATGAGGCCCGGCTCGAGCGGAAGTCCGAACATCCAGCCTGCGATATTGATGCCCATGGCGCCGCCCAGAAGGCTGCCCGGGAGAAGTCCGAAGATGGCGAAGAGCACCAGCCCTGCTCCTGCTCCGATGTAAGCACCTTTTCTTGCGATTGTGGTCTTCATGTTCGTTACCTCCTTTTTTCGTTCGCTTCTGCCTTGTATATTGCAGTCCTCATGCCAAAATGTATGTGGTTGAAAACACGAAGAACACATAGGAATACCTCCTTGCAGGTCTGCAAAAGAGGACTCTCGGCGTGACGGGAATGCAAAAGAACCGTAATGGATCTATGAGCAGGGGTTGATAAATTAGTAGGAAGGTTTGAAAAGGGGCGGTCTCTAACCGCGAAGATGACAATCTACGAAGTGGCCGCTCCCGAGGTCCGTGGTCTTCGGCACGAGTTTGTCGCAGGGCTCGAACCGGCGGATGCAGCGCGTGTGGAAGCGGCAGCCGGGCGGGATCTGCGTCGGGCTCGGGATGTCGCCCTTCAGCAGGATGTGCTTCTTTCTTGCGGTCGGGTCGGGTACCGGGATGTCCGCGAGCAGTGCCTCGGTGTAAGGGTGCGAAGGATTGCGGTATATCTCATCGGCAGGGGCGATCTCGACGACCTTCCCGAGGTACATGACGGCCACCCGGTCGGAGAAATGGCGCACCACGTTCAGATCATGGGCGATGAAGAGGAACGAGAGGCCCATGTCCTGCTGCAGGTCGCTGAGGAGATTGATGATCTGTGCTTGGACCGAAACGTCGAGCGCCGAGACCGGCTCGTCGGCAACGATGAAGGACGGGTCGCTCGCGAGCGCCCGGGCAATGCCGATCCTCTGGCGCTGGCCGCCGGAGAACTCGTGGGGATAGCGCATCAATGCGTCGGCGCCCAGGCCGACCTTTTCGAGGAGCGCCGAGCCGCGGCTGTCCAGTTCCTGTTTCCCGGCGAGCTTGTGGATCACCAGAGGCTCGGTCACAATGTCACGAATCCGCATACGGGGGTTCAGCGAAGCAAAAGGATCCTGAAAAATGATCTGCATCTCCTTGCGCAGTGCCCGCAGCTCTTCCTTCCCCACGTTCACAAGGTCCCAGCCCCGGAAGAGCACCCTTCCCGCACTAGGCGGCAGGAGCCCCAGGGCGAGCCGTCCGAGCGTCGACTTGCCGCAGCCGCTCTCTCCGACGAGGCCAACGACCTCTCCGCGTGACACGGTCAGGCTCACCCCGTCTACCGCGCGCGCATGCACGGTCTTTCCCGGGCCGGCCTTCACGGGAAAGGTCTTAAAGAGGTTTTCGATGGCAAGAATAGGATCAACCATATGATCGAGACACACCAAGCATCAGAAATACACGAAGGTCACAATTTCATGAGCAAGCGCGATCCCCGCAGATTGCCGAGGGGATCAGCGCGCGATGGGAACAAACATCCTGCCTTACTGCCGAAGGTTCCCCGCAGTTTGCTGCAGGGAGCTTCAATGGACGAATGGCACGAACAAAGAACCACGAACAAGAGCCTTAACGATCCTTACCGCTGAGGTCGCTAAGGACACTGAGAAGGACTGAACACCGTCATCAGGGCATTTCTCTGTTCGTCTGCGGCTGACATGAGAATTGCTGCTCATTCCGCACGCTGCATTCCGAACTCAGTTCGCGATACTTTGCACTCTGTACTCGCTCATGTCGCCTTCCAGCATCGCACCAGATGTCCAGGCTTAACTTCAACTAGGTCTGGTTCTGTTTCGCATTGAGCGATCCTGATGTCACAGCGCGGTGAGAACGTGCATCCCTGCGGCAGGTCCGAGAGCCGCGGCACCGAGCCCGTGATGGTCCTGAGCCGGCTGCGCCTACCTTCCCCGGGCCGAGGGATCGAGGCCATCAGGCCCCTCGTATAGGGATGCAGCGGTTCCGCGAAGAGCGCCGCCGTGTCAGCTTTCTCCACGATCCTGCCTGCATACATCACGGCGACCTCGTGGGCTCGTTCGGCAATGAGACCCAGGTCGTGTGTAACGAGGACCATGGCCATGCCCATCTCGGCCTGGATCCGGGTGAGCAGCTCGAGAATGTGCGCCTGGATGGTGACGTCCAGCGCCGTGGTGGGTTCGTCGGCAAGGACCAGCGACGGCCGGCAGGCGATGGCCATGGCGATCATCACGCGCTGGCGCATACCGCCCGAGAGCTGATGCGGATACTCATGGACCCGCTTCTCGGGCGACGGGATGCCGACGGACTGGAGAAGCTCGACGGACCGGTCAAGGGCCTCCCGGTCAGTTATGTTCTGGTGGGTGGTGAGAACCTCGCTGATCTGGTTGCCGACGGTGAACACCGGGTTCAGGGCGGTCATCGGTTCCTGGAAGACCATGGAGATCCGGGCGCCGCGCACCTTCCGCATCTCCGCCTCGGAGAGCGTGAGCAGGTCCCGGCCTTCGAACAGGATCGTTCCGGCGGTGATCCTGCCGGGAGGGGGGACGAGGTTGAGGATGGAGAGGGCAGTGATGGTCTTGCCGCATCCGGACTCTCCGACGAGGCCGAGCACACGGCCGGCGCGCAGCGAGAGGCTCACATTGTCCACTGCCCGGATGACACCCGAGCGCGTCGTGAAACTGGTGGAGAGGCCCGCTATTTCCAGAAGGTGCACGGAAGCAGCTCCTCAGGACTGCTGGGGCTTGACGAAGTTGAGATAGGTCTTGACGGCCGCGTTGCTGGGATCGATCTTGAGGGCTTCCTGCCACTCTTCCTCGGCGAGACCGTAAAAACCGCGGGAGTAATAGGTGAGGCCCAGATGCACCCGGGCGAGGATGAAGCGGGGATTGACCTCCTTGGCATGGCTGAACTGCTTGATGGCCTCGTCGTACTCGCCCTTTTCGCGATAGGCGATCCCGAGCTGGGTAATAATGTCGGCAAAGTTTGGAGCAAGGCGGATGGCCTTCTGGTATTCGTCAATGGCCTCATCGAGCAGCTTAAGGTCGGTGTAGATTGCCCCGATCTTCAGGTGCTCGTTCGCGAGCTTCCCTTTGATGAAAGGGTCGATCTCGTTGCTGCCTGCCTTGCTGATCCTCGCTGCCCGCTCGAACACCTCGCGGGCCTGATCATACTTCCCCAGGTCGCTGTAGGTGATAGCGAGGTTAAGGGAGGCCTCGGTGTATCCCGGATTGATCTCGAGCGCCTTCTCGAAGGCCTTGGACGCGCGCTCCATTCGGTTGGTCTGGTTGTAGATGATCCCCAGCTTGTTCTGGATGTCGGCGAACCGGGGATTGATGTTCAGGATCCGATGGAACAGGTTCTCGGCGATCAGGTAATCGCTCTTATTAAAGGCGTCCATGGCCTGTTCATAAAGCTCGTCAAGATTATCGGTCATGTTCCCTCCAGAGGGTCCGGCTGCATGCATCGTGTGTTTGTAAAAAAATCTATCATACTCCCTTGCGGTGTGTCAATGTAAAAGGGGAAAGTCCCGGGAGCAGTGGGCGCGCCCTGGCTACCGCATTGTTCAGGGACAGCTAGGAGCGCTGTGAGCGGGATATTATTGGGCTGTACGGGAGCCTTTGCA
>JAAXXJ010000505.1 GCA_013334545.1 Nitrospirota bacterium
CTTATATGTATAAGTATAATGTTTGTAAGGTTTAAGTCTACCATGGAAACTGTTTACATATTGTTACATATATTATCACGGACCACTGTGTTGCCGATTTGCCAGCTGTTTGGCATATGCTGAGTCTATCGATGTCCGGCGCCGTCTGTGTCTCTCCTCAAGCTGTGCGAAAATGTCATCGTATGTGACGTTGGCTCGCGGCAGAAGTACCCGGAGTACTTCGACCACATCGTGGCAGGAAAGCAGCGAGAACTGTTCCCTATGCTCCCGACGCATCTCCAACATGAAGAGCATTGCCAGCATCACCATGGCCATATGATGGTGCCAGCCTTGCCACTTGCGAAGCTGGTAGCCCGCCATCCCGACTTCGCTCTTTGCGTTGCGCAAAGCGTGCTCGACCCAGTACCTCTCTCCTTGCATGAACGCGAGGCGTTCGGTCGTCGTGGGTTCGGGGGCGTTGCTGAGGGTATATTTGATCTTCCCGGCCGATCCGCCTTCCCTGCGTGCGATCAGGTGCCGGCAAGGCGCAACGGACTCTTCCCCATCCCACAGCCATACTCGGCGATGAAGAACCTCGACAAAGAGGGTCCCCTTCGTGCTGTCTCGAACCGCCACCTCTTTCCAGTCGGCCTCAGGCTGCGCCGCAACCCACCGATCCACTCTCGCGGGCGGAGTCCGCGCAATCCGTCGCTTGGGGGACCTTCCCTTCGGACTGGTTCGCTCCGGCACGATGGGGCAGGGATCTTCGGGATAGATGAGCTGGTCACAATGAACGTCGGCCACCCACGTCTCTCCATCACGATCCAGCGCTCGCAGGAACCAGGGCTCTTTGCCATAGCCTCCGTCGAAGCCCACCCAACGAAACCGGATTTCCTGCCGTCGCGCGTGGCGTATCATCTCAAGAGCGAGCTGCGTCTTCGTACGAAAGACCCTCTCATCCTCCGGGATTCCCGCCCTTTCACACCGCTTGGGCGCATCAATCCACTCCCGCGGAAGATAGAGTCTTTCATCAGTCAGCGTTATGTCGCCACCGCACCCCAATCCAGCGAAAACGCCGACCTGGCAATTGTCCACCTTGCCCAGTCGCCCGTTCCACTGCCTGGCCACTCCAACAGATTTGTTGCCTTTCTTCGCAGTCGCGCTTTCATCGATGAGCAGGAAGCGGTCCGGCGAGTCTCCAAACGCCGCGTCCACATCGTGGGCAATCTGATCCAAAACCTCTCCGTGGCTCCAGGGAGACTCCGAGACGAAGTGCTGGTAAGACTGGTCGTTGATATCCGGCACCACTTCGGCCATGCGCTCCATGTTCCTCTTCTCGGACTGGATCAAGCCGAACAGGTACTTCCTCGACTGTTCGACTACGTTGCGGGTTCGGCTGGTGAAAAAGCCGCGGAACCGTGCGTGAAACGCGTACAATCGCCGAGCAGTGGCCTGCAAAATCTCCTTGCAACCAGAGCGTTTTTCAGGTGTCGTAGTCTTCTGGGGACTGCCGCTGGTGGCTTCGGATGCGCGTTCGACGGGCACGAATACACTCATGCCCGCGTACATTATAGAAAAAAATCGATTTTGTCCCGTACTTTCTGCGGGGCCACCTAAACTTTTTCATCTCGACATTCCACAGGGATCAAGTCCTTTGGAAATGTGACAAAGTAGAATTAGGCCTCAAGAATTCACTTTGCAGCCAATAGGCAAGCGGTGGATGTTCGTGAAATGCAGGATAAATTGTGTTGGTAAAATGCAGATGCCAGAAGGAACCGATATGGCCTGCAAGGTTCCTCGCAATAACTGCATACATGGCCCCGTCCATAAACATACCCTCCGACAAAAGGTATGGGCTGACCATAAGCAGGAGTATGCCA
>JAAXXJ010000506.1 GCA_013334545.1 Nitrospirota bacterium
CGGGAATGTCCAGCGGGCCCTGGAAGCCGCCGCTGACAAAAATCCCCGGCTTCGTCGTCTGGATGGGATTGGTGAGATCCGTTTTGGCGAAACCATGCTCATTGAGTTCGATGCCGAACTTTTCCGCCATCTCCAGATAATTCTTGGGCGGCGCCAGGCCGACGGCCAGGACCACCATGTCGAATTCCTCTTCCTTCACGCCTTCGTCGGGGGTGGAGTACCGGAGAATGACATTCTTCGTCACCGGGTCCTCACGAACGATGGAGACATAGCTGCGGATGAACCGAATGCCCTCCAGGGCCTGAGTCCGGTCCACATACCGCTCGAAGTCCTTCCCGTAGGAGCGGACATCGTTATGGAAGATCGTGCACTCCGCCGTGGCGTCGTGGTCCTTCGTCAAAATCGCATGCTTCTGGCTGTAGGTGCAACAGACCATGGAGCAGTAACTGTTCTCCCCCTCGGTGACCCGGCGGGAACCGATGCAGGAAAGCCACGCGATCTTATGGGGATGCTTCAGATCCGAAGCGCGGAGGATCTCGCCGCCGTAGGGACCCGTGTAACCCAGCAACAGCTCGAAATCCATCCCGGTGACCACGTTGGCGAACTCGCCGTAGTGGTATTCCTCTTTCACCTTGGGGTCAAAGGGCTCCACACCGGCCGCCAGGATGACCGCCCCCACCTTGATGTCCACAAACTCCTCGGTCTGCTTCAAATCAATGGCGTCCGCCTTACACACCGCTTCGCAGATCTTGCATTTCTGCTCTTTCAGATAAAGGCAGCTTTCGTCAATATAGGTGATCAGCGGAATGGCCTGAGCGAAATAAACATGAATGGCCTTGTTCTTCGAGATCTCCTGGTTGTATTGATCGGGGTAAACGACGGGGCAGTACTCCACGCAGACGGTACAGCCCGTACATTTATCCTCGATGATGTATCTCGGTTTTCTCCTTAATGTTACCTCGAATTTTCCCACCTCTCCCTTCACACGATCCACTTCCGTGTACGTCAGGACCTCGATATTTGGATGCCGGCCGACCTCGACCAGTTTGGGTGCGAGAATTCACATGGAGCAGTCGTTGGTGGGGAAGGTCTTGTCCAGCTGGGCCATGTGGCCCCCGATGCTGGGTGACGTCTCCACCAGGAACACCTTGAAACCAGCGGTGGCAAGATCGAGGGAGGCCTGAATGCCGCTGATCCCGCCGCCGACGACCATTACGTCTCCAAAATTGTTCTTTTCTTTTTCCATTTATATTACCTCAGCGAATTTAATTAATTCGTGAAAATTATACCCTACCTTTATTCTCAGATCAATTCCGCAATCACTTCCGAAATCTCTTTGACCTCGATCTTCTCGTCCATACCCATGGTGACCCGGCTGTCCTCGAAGTTCGTGATGCAGTACGGACAGGCCGTCACCAGCACCTCCGCCCCGACGCTCACGGCCTGGTCGATCCGCAGGTCGCAGAACCGCTCGCCCTTGATCGTCTCCATCCAGATCCGGCCTCCGCCGCCGCCGCAGCACAGACTCGCCACGTGGTGCTCGGGCAGTTCCGTGAACTCAGCCCCGGGAACCGCCTTCAGGACGTCCCGCGGCTCATCGTAAATACCGTTGTGCCGCCCCAGGTAACAGGGGTCATGCCAGGTCAGTTTCTTGGCATACTCGCCGCTCAAGGTCAGCTTCCCTTCCTTGATCAGTTCAGCCAGGAACTGGGAAATATGGACCACCTCGAAGTTCACCTTGAACTCCGGGTACTCGTTCTTGAAGGTATGGTAGCAGTGGGGAGAGGACACCAGGATCTTCTTCACCCCGGCATCGACAAAGGCCTTGATGTTCTCTTTGGCCAGGCGTTTGAAG
>JAAXXJ010000197.1 GCA_013334545.1 Nitrospirota bacterium
AGGGCAGCAGCACCGGCGTGACGAACGCGCCGGCAAAGACCGAGACCAGCCCGAGGAGCAGGTACGGCAGGCCGTTGTTCCATGCCTGCTTGAACAGAAGGCCCGACGGCTGCAGACCGAAGATGACCAGGACCGCTGCCGTGAACCAGGGGAACTTCTTCATGGCCGGATTGATCTCCATGGGCGTCAGGACCGTGCGATCGAACAGCGAAAACCTCATCGTGGTCATTTCCCGGGTCTTGGCATATCCGGCGCGGATATAGGCGGGGATGTCGCGCGCCTCGACCGGCCCGAAGGAGACCCGGAAGCCCGTCCTCTTCTGTACCGCGCCGGCCTTCACGCCGACGGCACCGAGCTGCGGCACAATGAGCCGCCGATGGTCGACGATCGCGTCGAGACGACCTTCGGTGATGCGCTTCACCAGCTCGTCGGTGCTGAAGGTCCCCTTCCCCGCCGCGCACCAGACATTGATGCTCTTCGTGTCGAGCACGAGGACCCAGGCATGGTGCCCCGTGAGGGCCCGGCGCAGGATGTCGAAGCTCAGCTTGTAGTTGGCGGTCACGAAGACGTCGGAATCCCTGCCCGGTTCGCCCAGCGCATACAGCCCCGGCGCAACGGCGTATCGCATGCGGTAGGCGCCGGTCCTGCTCCTGACCATGCCCCAGCGGTCCTCGAACGACCATTCTGCGCTGATCTGAGGGATCGCGCCCGCCGGTGTCGAGACCGCTCCGGTGATCCATCGGGGGGCGTTCCTGTTCGCGGAAGGACAGGATAGGAAGTTTCTGGCCGTATCGCCGGAACAGGTACCGTCCGGCACCGTTCCGGTCCCGCAGCAGGGGGCTCCGGCCTTCTGCTGTTCTTTCGTTATGAACGTAAGCTTCTGCATCCGCGCATCTCCCTGCTACAGGATGTCCTTCATCACGGGGCCCAGCATGGTCCGCACCATGCCGCCGAGGTTCCCGGCCTTGATGAGCGTTATGCAGCACACCTCGCCGTCCTTTTTCCAGCTGGCGACGGCCATCTTGTCCCCGGCCTTGATACCTGCCTTGTCGCGCAATTCCTTCGGAAGCACCATCTGTCCCCGCTCGTCCACCGCAACGATCGCCTCGACCATGCAGCACCCGAGGTCCACTGCCGGCACAGCATTTGCCCCTCTATCCTTGACCTTTTTCTTCTGCATCCCGTCCTCCGCTCTCATTTCTTACTAATCAGATATTTCAGTCTGTTCATTTTTATCAGCTTTCCAGGTCCCTGTCAAGCGTCTTGTCGAGGGCCCATCGGAGCGGATGACGCGGCAAGGGCGATTCGCCATCCGTCTCCCCTCTCGACAAAAGAGGAAAAAAGAATTACTATCAGGTCATTATGATCGAACGCAGGAAGAGAGGAGCACCATGCAACTGCATTTCACCAGGACCAACGGCCCCGTCGACGAGGCCATCGACAGGCTGATCGGGACCGCCGAAGGGATCCATCGTCCCGAGTATGTCCGCGAGATGATCATCGCCGCGCTCAAGGCGGGCCAGGAGGACGACGCGCGGGCGGACCTCAAGCTCATGAACACAACGCTGAAGGAGATGCGATTCACCGCCAAGGTGTTCGGCCCCTACCGGAACGTGCGCAAGGTGACGGTATTCGGCTCCGCGCGGACGGCCCCCGACGAACCGGTCTACGGGATGGCGCGCGCCTTCGGAAAAAAGCTCGCCGAATCAGGCTACATGGTCATCACCGGCGGCGGGAACGGGATCATGCAGGCCGCGAACGAGGGCGCCGGGCCGGAGCATTCCTTCGGCGTCAACATCCGGCTCCCTTTCGAGCAGCATCCCAACCCGGTCCTGATCGGGAATCCGCGCCTCATCACCTACAAGTACTTCTTCAACCGCAAGGTCGCGTTCCTGAAGGAGGCGGACGCCGTGGCGCTCTTCCCCGGCGGCTTCGGCACGCTCGACGAGGCCATGGAGACGCTCACGCTGGTCCAGACCGGCAAGCGCAACCCCATGCCCCTCGTGCTCGTGGACGAGCCCGGAGGCACTTATTGGTCAAAGTGGATCAGGTTCTTTCAGGATGAGCTTCGGGCCAGCGGATACATCAGCGATTCCGATTTTTCCCTTTTCGAGCGGGTGGATTCGGTCGAGGCTGCCGTCGGCGGGATCAATCGCTTCTACAGCAGGTACCACAGCATGCGGTATGTCAACGGGCAGCTGGTGATCCGGCTCACGTCCCCGCTCGCGGACCGCCATGTGCATAAGCTGCGGGAAAGCTTCGCTGATATCCTGGCGCCGGGCGGGACCATGGCCCCTTCGGGGCCGCTGCCCGCGGAAAAGGACGAGCAGGAACTGGCCCATCTGCCGCGTTTCGTCGTTGATCACAACCGGAGGGACTTCGGACGGCTCAGGAACCTGATCGACGCGATCAACCGGTTCTGAAATTCAACGCCAAATGCTTTATCTCTCGCAAACTGAGCCGTCATTTGCACCCGGCGCAGGAGGACGATGAGCAACCCCCGCATCCGGAGCTGCCGCCGGTGCCGGTCGAGGACCTGCCCATGCCGAACTTCGAGAGACGCTTCTCGGTCTCCTTCGATCCGCATTTCGGGCAGGCGACCTCGGGATTCGAGCCAAAGACCAGCTTCTCAAAGCATTCCTTGCAGGAACAGCATTGATATTCATAGATCGGCATGGTTTGAACCGGACACGGGGACGGGGAGAACATGCCTCCTGTCACCCCGTCCTATTCCTCCCTGTCTATTTCTTGTCTCCCTGTCCCCGCGTCGCCGCGTCCCCCCTGTCCCGCTTCTCGAAGCGCAGCTTCGATCACCTGCACCGTGTGTACGACCGAGGCTTCCGTTCCCGCGTGCCGCAGAGCGTCGGCGATCTGCATCCGGCAGCCGGGACATCCGGTTACCACCAGGGACGCCTGTGTTGCCGAGACGTCCCGTGCCTTCTTCTCACCGATCGTGCTGGATAGAGACGGATGGCTCACGCGCATGACCCCGCCAAATCCGCAGCATTGCGCCGGGTCCTTCATCTCGACGAACTCGATGCCGGGTACGGAGCGGAGAACGTCCCGGGCGATCTGCGCGAGCCCCTGTCCTCTCCCGAGGTGGCAGGGATCGTGCCAGGTGACCCGCGCTTTCACCGGCTGGAGATCGAGCCCGGCGACCTTTCCGTTCAGAAATTCGTGGATGTCGAGAACGCGCACCTGTTCCCTGCCCGACGGGGTCAACAGCGCGGGATACTCCTTTTTGAAGGTCAATCCGCAGGAAGCGCAGGCAGTCACGACGGCATCGACGTCAAGGGTCGACAGGGCGTCGGCGTTCTTCCGCGCAAGGTCCTCGGCGGCGGCGCGGTCGCCCAGCGAGAGATAGGGCCTGCCGCAGCACTTCAGTCCGTCGGGAACGATGACCTCGTATCCCAGGGCTTCCAGGACCACGGTGGCGGCATCCCCGATGTCCGGCTGGAAATAGCTGACAGCGCAGCCGGGGAAGAATGCGACCTTTCCGCGTGCGCCCCGACCCTTGGTCCCTGTCCCTTGCTGTTGTCGTTTCCGCTTCTCCCCCTGACCCGTCTTTCTGCCCCTGACCGATCCCTTCCCGTAGTGAAGCGCCACGGGAGTGAGCCACGCGAGGGAGCGCATCAGGAGCGGCCGCTTCAAAGCAGCGGACACCAGGCCGGCAATAATGCCGGGACCTGCTTCCTGGACCGCCTGCTCCTTCGCAGCCTGGATGATCGTGCTGAACGGGACGCCGCTGGCACAGGCGGACTCGCAGGCCATGCATCCCGTACAGGTCGCCAGCCGGTCCCGGTACACGTCGGAGACCCGCAGCTTTCCATCCAGCACCGCTTCAATGAGCGCCATCCGCCCTCGGGGCGAGCGGGACTCCCGCCGGTCCGCGAGGAACGATGGGCAGACTGTGCTGCAGGCCCCGCACCGCACGCAGCGGGCGATATCCCGCCGGTACTGTTCTAAAGTTGTTGTACTACTGGATTTCATTGTGCGAGTGGTAGTCTTGTCAAGTTCATTGTCGTCGGAGGAGGTTGTTGCCTTCTGTCTTCCTACGCTGTCTTCTCACGGTATGATCGTCACCGGCGTCCCAAGGGAAACGATGCTGAAGAGCTCATCCATGTCCGTATTGGTCAGGGCGATGCACCCGTCGGTCCAGTTCTGCCGGTTCGCCCAGACCACGGGGTCCTCGGACATCCTGCCGTGAATGCCGATAGCGCCGCCGAGCCTGGTATCCCACGTGGGCTGCCTCCGTTCCCGATGGGCCTGCTCGATCTCCTCGTACTCCCGGGGTGTAATGACGCCCCGCTGGAGCCCCTGCTCAGCGTGCTTCAGGCCCGGATAGCTCAGCCCCAGGAACTTGTAGAACCTCTTGCTGTTGTTCATGCTGCAGATGTAAAAATCACCCTCCGGGGTGCGCTTGTCACCGGACCGTTCCTTGTCTCCATCACCGTACCCCTTGCCGAATACGGCCCTGTAGGTCTTGACCGGCGAGGATCCTTTGAAGAGGGTGAGCGAGTACTGCGTTTTCCAGACCACCAGGGAGGTTGCCCCCTCCATCCGGGACAGCATAGCAAGGAGCTCCCGGCTGGCAGCTCCGGGCGTGTCCGGAAGCGGCGACAGGACGGAGACCAGGAAGAGTGCGATGAGGAATCGGAGCGTTGTCGTTATGGAAGTACAGATCTGCAGCATGGTATCTGCCCTACGATGACCGGTGGTCCCGTTCGTAGGCATCGGCGCAGCCTGCGCTGCAGAAGTAGGTTGTCCTGCCCGCGATGCGCCTGGCCACGGCCCTGCCCTTCACCACGTACGTCCGGCACTGCGGGTCCTGGACCATCTCCTCGCCCGGGATCCGCGGCGTCCGAGGCTCACCTCCATGATAGACGGACATCGCGGATCGGAACACCACCTTCACGGCCTGGTAGACCACCATCAGCAGGATGAAAAATAGGATAGCCCGCATCAGTTCGTACTCTGCCTCATCGCTTTCTTGAACTGGGCCATGGTCGCCTGCAGATACTCCGCCTTGGGATGCTTGGGCGAAACATGGAGCAGCTGTTCCCAGTACCTGATCGCCTTGGCGTAGTCCTTCCGGTCATAGCCGTATACGACCCCCAGGTTGAACAGCGTGTTCTGGTGCGTCGGTTCTATCGCGAGCGTCCGTTCATACAGGGTGATGGCGCGGTCGGGCATGCCCAGGTTGCGGAAGCACGTTCCGATGTCGGTGATGATATCGGCTTGGTGGGGATCAAGCAGAAGCGCCTGTTCGTAATACTGGATCGCCAGCTTCCACTTGCCGCTATCGTAATAGGCGTTCCCGAGGGCGATGAGCGCGACCAGGTTATGCGGGTCCCCGACAAGGACGTTCTGGTACTCCTCGATCAGGCCGTCGTAATAGGGCATCTGCCCCTTTTCCGTTGCGGCCCGGTTGACCTGTTCGGCGGTCTTCTGCTCGTTCTTGCTGCAGCCCCCTGCCGCAAGCAGGGCCACAAGGACGCTGGCCAGCAGGGCCATTGCCGGGATGATCTTGATCGCACCCATGATCATGTGGATGTCAGTGACCGGCCCTTGTACGCACACGAGGAGGGTGATCTGACCCCCTCCCGAAGAACGATCATGGTCCTGACCTTCTCCGGAGGAAGGCCCTGGGAAGGACTAGTGTCGGAAGTGCCGCATCTTCGTGAAGATCATGGCAATGCCGTGCTCGTCGGCTGCCTTGATCACGTCCTCGTCCTTGACCGAACCGCCCGGCTGGATGACTGCCGTGACGCCGGCCTTGGCCGCCTCGTCCAACCCGTCGCGGAAGGGGAAAAAGGCGTCCGATGCGAGTACCGTGCCCTTGAGCGTTGACTGAGCCTTCATGACCGCGATCCGCACCGAGTCGAGCCTGCTCATCTGTCCCGCGCCGATGCCCACGGTCCGGTCCTTCCGG
>JAAXXJ010000198.1 GCA_013334545.1 Nitrospirota bacterium
CGGAGGAAGTCTAGTTCGCCGGCAGCGCCGATCCGCAAACCCGCACCTCTAGGCTTTCCATCAGAATTTCAAGCCCCGCCGCTGCGCGTACCGCTGAAAAATAACGTCGATATCCTTCGCATCAAGTGCATTCAGAATCGATATAAGGATGAGCTCATCGAGCGGCTCTTTGCTTTCCGCATCAAAGCCGAAGACCGGAGCCGCCATCTCCTTGTCAAAACCGCCGTTCATCATTCCGTTCACAGCCGCGCCGAGCATGGAAAAAGCGCTCGTATTCTTCACAATGAGCTTGCGGGCCGCCTGCTCGAGGATACTTCTTTTCTCTTCATGGAGCGACATAGTCTCTTCCCCCTACGGAAATAGCTATTCCCGCCGGCATTACCGGAAGTGTTCTTTTACGTGCCTGCTGACAAATATCGGCAGGAACGCCCTGATCCTTGCCTCTTCTTTCAGTTTTTCCAGGACCTCGCCGTATGTCCGCTCGACCACGTCAACGGGAAGTCCAAGCTCCCGCGCCAGCCTCTGAACAGCATTGGCATGGATGTCGGACTCTTTTTCCCTGAGCGGTCGGCTTCTACCTTCATCAGTATGGTCAAGCATGCTTGGTCCCCCCTTGTGCTGTGAGTCTGCATTTTGATCGATGCGTTTCATGATGCCATGCTACAGTCTTAGCGCCAGCAGCGCTTTCGCGAGGAACAGAGGGCATCGATCGTGATCGTCCGAGCTGCAGTATGCCGCTATTTGCCGGATGCTCACCGTGACGTGCCTGTTCGAAGCCAAGCATCGCGATTCGGTTCCGGATTCAAAATAGGGGCAAATGAGTTCCTGCAGGCCCGCTGCGGCTATTTTGTCGGTTGTGTTCGATGAAGAGAAGGGCATGGATCCTCCTTGGGACCGTGCGGGCGGATTGTGCCATCGGGTCGCCCTCATTGGCTGGGTGAACAGTCGGCTACAGCGCACTTGTAGGACGGGGTCTTCCTGCCGGGAATCTCGTTGCCCGCTGTCACCGTAGGTGTGTTCAATGCACCTGCCGGTGTTTCGCAGTCATCACAATTCCAGATCCCCATGGTCATGCTGTTGACGTTTTCGCGTTACTTCTGCTGACCGGATGTTAGGCTGAAAATATTACAGTATCATTACACGCCGGTTACATTTGCATGAAACCATTGCCCCGTACGAAAAAGCAAGGAGTGACAATCCGTCACGCTCTCTTGACATCTTGTTGGTAACAGGTATAGTCATATATAAGTCTGCTAAAATGAGAGGTGTGCGAAATGAACGCTGTTATCGACGCCATCAACAAAAGACGATCCATCCGCGCCTATGAAGCGAAGCCCGTGCCCCGGGAACTGGTGAACACGGTCATCGAGGCGGGGAACGAGGCGCCGTCCGCCATGAACAGCCAGCCCTGGAGGTTCGTGGTGGTCGAGGACCCCGCGGTAAAGAGGAAGCTGCTCGACGCCGCCCTGCCGCAGGCAAAGAAGATCACTGAACAGGTGAAGGACGTGGACCCGGAACGGTATCAATCCATCAAGAGGCGCTATGCCGAACTTCCGGACCCGGTCTACTATTCAGCCCCGACGATCATCTTCGTCATCGGCAACGGCCGGTACGCGGCCCACTCCTGCCCGCTGGCCTGTGAGAACATGATGCTCGCGGCCCATTCGCTCGGGCTCGGGACCTGTTGGGTCGGTTTCGGCGCCATGGTGACCGAGGACGGTTCGGTGCGGAAGCTCTTGGACCTGCAGGAAGGGGACGCGATCTTCGGCCCCGTCCTGCTCGGCTATCCGAAGGGCGAGGCCATGCGGCCGCCAAAGAAGGAGCCGAAGGTGAAGTGGCTCTGACCGTGGGGCCATGGGGTCACATGCCGCTTCCAGGAAAGAAATGATCCTACCGCCGGTGCGAGGGACTCGCAATATCTGATTCAATTTATATGAAAAAAGACGCGACGACCATATTCGGGCCCCGGGTGACCGCCCGGAAGGACCTCCTGCCGGCGCCGGAAGAGCTGGACGCCTTCCTCGAGCAGATGAAGAAGCAGGGGACCCTGATGCCGCTCGTCAAGGGCCTTGCCAGGCTCCGGCTCCTGCTGGTCGATATTGATGCCTTCGAACAGCGACGCAGGCTGGACCCCCGGCAGCAGGACCTCCATGATCGCATGGTGTTCGGCGTCCTTCTGCATACGCGCTTCATCAATGAGGAGCTCCTGCAGGCCGTGACCCTGTTCCACTATCACCTCCGTACGCTGGCGTCGCTGGATCTCGAAAGCCCCGTTGAGTTCATCGTCGCAGCTGAGCGGACCATGAAGAAACTGAACAGGAGGAAGATCGATCACGCACTCAGGATGGTGCGGCTTACGGAGATGATCGAGGAGCGAAAGAAGATGATCGCCGGCATCCAGGCCCAGAGGGCCCAGTTGACCGCCGAGCTCCGGAGCATTGCCTGGTACGTACAGGACAATCTGGTCGCGACGGAGATGCTTTGCCGGAAGGCGATCGTCATCCTTGTTGAAATCGGTCTGGAAAAACAGAAAGAAAGTGAATTGATCGAGGCCGTCAGGAAGCAGTTCAAAAAAGAACTGAGTGCATCCATCGGTGTCCGCCAGCTTACTGCAGATGCTGTGGCAAAGGCAAGGCACGTGGTCGACCGGTTGACGCACAAGCTGTCAAGGCTGATCCGGGAAGATGTGTACCATCTGACGCAATTATACGAGGTGATCCATGACCGCATGCAGGACGCGGCGAAGGAACTCGGAGGTTTCCTGACCGGACCGGCGGGCGTGCAGGGCAGCAGGGGACAGGACAGCATTGAGCTCTTTCAACGGATAGGAGAGGCCCTGGTCTCGCTCATTACCAACTATCCCCGGGAGCTGAAGCCGTACAAGTCCGCTGTCGACACGACGACCAATGCGCTCGTCCTGGAAAAAAGACGCGAAATGGTCGATCATCTGCTCGAGCAGGTCGGGATCGAGCGGAGGAGAAGGCCGGACCGCAGAACAAATCAGGACCGGAGAAAGCACCAGGACCCGAACTACCGGGGATCGGAGCGGAGGGTCCTTCGGGACCGGCGGACACGGGCAGGACGCAGGGCGTTGTGACCGGCTGGCGGAGTTTTCTTTCATCCCCAGCTGCGGGCATCGGCATGTGGACGGAGAAGAACCAGGCGCGATGCTGTTCAGGACAGGGATCGGGTGATCAGTGTGAAGGAGGGGAGGGGTAGCGTTCCAGGATTCCAGGCCTCACCCCGGACAACCTACATAAAAAACGTCGGAAGCGATGATAGAGAACTTCCGACGTCAAGGGAGGTTGATAGATCGGGCCCGCGAGTATGGAGAGGCGGTCAGCCTATACAGCCCGAACCATTGTCGCGTTTCAGGGCGCTTTTTATATACTCATTCCCGCAGGCAATACTAATGCGTCTCGATTGACGTCGCCGGTACGATTTGAATTGCCTTGGGAAGGGCCCGACGGTTCTCCTCCGGCAGAGGGTTAAAGTAAGTGTCTACAAGATAATGCAGCAGCATTTCCCTCTTTGTCTGAGAGATGCCCTGGTAGAGTGAACTGCCAATTAATATAGTAAGGAGCTCTTCTTCCTGTTCTCTGGTAAGATTTGATATTTCTTGTTCGTTCATAGGATACACCGATCACTGATAAGTTGTTATTTATTATAGTGCATTCTCTGTGCCAGACACGAAATTCACAGCACTTCAAAGGGTTAAGCGGTTTGCACCTTCAAGAGTAGATCATTATGGGTGAATTTCCCACCTGAAGATGGGTGAGATGACCTAAGAAGGTATGTATTGCACTAGTGGGTGTTTCGTTCTTATCGCCTGGTCCCGGCTTATATTTTCGATTGTGTCGACAGGTGAGCGCGTGAGGATCAAACTGCGATCAGCTCAAGGGAGCATCGGCATCTCTTCCGCAATAGTTTCTCGTATCAAGAGACAAATATTTTTACTTTCGTCCCTTTCTCCGGGATGCTTTCTATCTTCATATCCCATCCATGCGCCTTGACCAGATGCTTCACGATAGCCAGGCCGAGGCCGGTGCCGCCCATTTTGCGTGAGCGGGCGGTATCGACGCGGTAGAACCGTTCGCCGAGCCGGGCAAGGTGCTTTTCCGATATTCCGATCCCCGTATCTTCCACAAAGAGGAAGGTCCTGCCGTTCTCTTCGCCGATGCCGAAGGTCACACCGCCCTTGTCGGTGAACTTGATTGCGTTGTCGACAAGGTTGGTCAAGATCTGGATCAGCCGGTCGCGGTCGGCCATGATCGAGCCGATATCGGGAGCAATGGATGTCCTGAGGTCGATCCCTTTCGCAGCCGCTTTTTCCCTCAGGATGGGCAGGACAGCGTCGGCGATATCATCGAAGGCCACTGCGGATTTGTCCACGCCGATGACACCCAGTTCTATCTTCGAGATGGTCATGAGGTCGTCCACGAGGCTATTGATGCGCTTGCTGTTCGACCGGATGGTCTCGAGGAACTTGCGGGCGTGCTCCCGGTCGTCCAGCGCGCCTTCGAGGAGCGTCTCGGCGAAACCCTGGATGGCAGTGATAGGCGTCTTGAGCTCGTGGGAGATGTTGGCAACGAAGTCCTTGCGCACCTGCTCCAGCTTCTTGAGCTGCGTAATATCGTGGAAGATTGCGACAAAGCCTGACAGGACATCATTTCCATGGAAAAGCGGCGAGATCCTGACCACACAGTGGAGCTCATCGGGCCGGTCGAGCGTGAACTCCGTGGTCCCTGCAGCACCGCTGGTCCTGACCTCGTCGAGCAGGGAGAAGAACTCGTTGTTCCTGACGACTTCGATGAATGGCCTGCCCATGAGGGGGATATCGCCGAAGAATGTCCTGGTCGCAGCGCTCGAAAGCAGGACAACGCCTTTCCTATCAAGGATGAGGAGGGCGTCCGGAATGCTCCTGAGGATCTCATTGAGCCGTTTTCGCTCTTGTTCGTGCTCCTCGATGACGGTCCTGAGCTCCTCGGACATGCTGTTCAGGCTGTCGGCTATCTCGCTGAACTCTCCCGCATCCGTCAGGAACAGGCGCTTGCCGATGCCGTGCGGGACGAGGGCCGTAGAGAAATCCTTGATCTGGCGGGTCAATCTGCGCAGATAATCGATCTGCCATAACGAGAACGCTCCCGTGGCGAGGATGATGAAGCTAACGACGAGGATGATCTTGATCTTGGCGGCGTTCACTGCGTGATCGACATCCTCCAACGGGAGGCTCAAACGCACATAGCCGGACGGTTTCCCCTGTGCGGTCACCCGGTAGGCGACATACAGGAGCTCGTGCTTGACCGTTTCACTGTACCGGATGAACATGCCGGTGCCATTGAGCGCCGCCCGCTGGATCTCCGGCCGCCCGGCGTGGTTATCCATGTGTGAAGATTCACTGTCGGAATCGCCGATGACCGTTCCGTCGCGAAGGATGATCGTGACCCGCGCCCCGGTCTTCGCCTTCGTCTGCCTGCAGAACTCATCATAATTTCCCGGTGCGGTGAACGATATCCGGTCCGCGATGAGGGATGCGGAGAAACCGATCAGGATTTTGACGATACCTGCAAGGTGCTTCGGGAAATCGGTTTTTCCAAGACGCACCTTAAGGACCTCATTGATGCGATACCTGTTGCCTTGTTTGTGAAGGATTGCCGTAGCCGGCTCATACTCATGAATAAGGCATGCGAGGAGCAATGGGGCATGTCATTCGCTGACCTTTATGGCACCGATGCAAGCCACGGCTTTCCTGCTGATCAAATGACATGGTTCTTAGCCAAAGACCGTGAAGTTTTCGAGGGCGGACGACAGATCGAATTTGTGGAAACCATTTGGAATGCGCGGCTGAATGAAAATCGCATTGGTCATACCATCAAGAGACCCATTTACGATGTTGACGGCAATCCTCTGTATCTTATTTGTA
>JAAXXJ010000199.1 GCA_013334545.1 Nitrospirota bacterium
AGCCCCGCACCCGGCAGAAAAAGGGTCGCAAAGGGTCGCCAGGTCGTCTGCCGCTCCTGTCCACGTAACCCTTCCTGTCGTTCTGCCCAGGGAAATAGGCAACCGCGACGCTCGATCATGCCTGACACCGTTGTTGTTATCTTTTCACTCTGTTCGTGATGACGATCAACAGGTCGTTATTCATTTTCATTCTAGGCGGCACGAACCACGGTGATGATATGGCTACCGATGTCCCGACCGACTCCTCATTGCAATCGCCCGTCTTACTGAGACAGAATGAGGCGGATTTATGATGCTCATCGTCAACGACGATGCCTCCTTTAAGCCCCTTTTGCTTCTTGTAGAATTTGACCACGGCGGCAAAGGGATCATTTGTCCGGTAGCAACGTTTCCACTTCATTAGCCCGGATTTCTCTTCCCGCTCTTCAATTCCGCCCGTTTCAGGCGCTGCACAGACTGCCTGCGTATCGGCATCGGACTTGGCGCCGGGATAGAATGGTATGCCGAAATCATCCAGGGAGGATTTTAGCTTAATCTCTCTGATCTTCTGCTCTTTCCACTGCTCATATTCTTCCCGCGTTTTGAATTTGGAATCTTGTGCCGCTATATTCAATTCATCTTTCAGAAACTGCATGTTCAGGATATCCGATACCCTTACGCGAGTGTATTCCTCTTTATTGCTACTTGTTCTCAGCTTTAGGACAGCATTGCCGTCAAGGCCGCTGTGAAAGCGGGAAACAAGTTGCATTTCCTTTTTCTCATCACCTAATTCAAACTTTATTATTTTATTGTTCTTTAGAAGGACCTTGATCATGGTCATTCCCCCGTGAATATATATATATATATTTGCCCTATCTCATGGCAATGAACCTACAAATGGTCAAACAAAGAAATTTATTTTTTTCTCGTGTCTTTGTTTTTGCTCAGCGTGATAGGGACTTTGAGGCTATGTGAGATACCCGATCTCTCACGGAACAAAACCACACGATCCCGGGCCAGCCAGAATAAAAGTATATTGGAATTATTCTCAGAGATAAAGAAAAAAAGCGGCAGCCGATTGCTGGCGCATGAGAACTTCAACTTGGACTGTTGATAATTATGATAAAGCGTAACAATCAATGTTCCGGGAGGGACCATGCACTGTATAAACCAGGGTATTCGATGCTGAGGGGAAGGCCATGGAGAGGCTTTAATAGAAAATTGGCAGAATGACAAGAAATAGGTCCTCCTGTTCCTACTTCCGGTCACGAACAGGCCATACCGGGTATGGATCAAGGGCCTTGGGTGTGGCCTGTATCGTACCGTCGCCGATAACCGCGATCGCGCTGGCCGGGTCCTTGGCAGAGGTGGTAGATGACCAGTAGGACAGCCCCACATTGATGAAGCCCTGGCCGCTAAGCAGCTCGATGCCGCTTGATTCCGCATTGAAGAGGCTTTCCAGCTCGTTGACGTTCGGCAGACGCCAGTCGCCTGCAGCGCTTCCGTCGCTCAGGCCGCAGGCCCCGTTCGCAAGGCCTTTGACGTCCGATAATGCCTGCTGCCATGTTCGCGTCTTGAAGCAATCTGCATCTTTCAGCCAGATCAGACCGGTGAGACCGTCCGCGATGGTCCCGTCGCGGTAGTCTATGAACCGCTGGGCTGGCCATGTGTCACCGGCCTTTTCCTCTCCATCCTGGCCGGTGCCGGCGCAGGCGACCACCGCCCCGGCCGCGTTATAGCAGGTCGTCTGGCCTGTCTCCGCCAGACCGGCCGGCGCTCCTCCTCCCGCCCGGACAGGCCACATCAGGAATCCGACGGTCTTGCTCGTCGAAGAGATGTTGCCGGTGACCATCGAGCCGACGAAGGCCCAGTTCGGGTTATAGGCATAGGTGGACGACGACCCGTAGCCTTCCGGCACAACATTGATCAGACCCAGACCATTCAGCCACGCGGCGCTGTTCGCTTCTTCGTAATTGATCAGGCTCCTGAGCTCTTTCCTGTTGGGAAGCCGCCACTCGCCCTCCGAAGAGCCGTCCGAAAGCCCGCACTCGCCGGTGTTCAACCTGTTGGCGGAATCGAGGGCATTGAGCCAGTCCTGGAGTTGGCCCTGCGGATTGACACAGCCGATGTCTTCCAGCCACAGCAGACCGGTCAGATTATCACGTATCGTCCCGTCGTTGTTGACGGAAAATCTCGGGCTTGGCCAGGCAGCACCTTTTTGAAATTCCCCATCCTGACCCGTTCCTGCGCAGTCAATGATAGCGCCAGATGCACCATAACAGGTCGTCTGGCTGGTCGTCGCCAACGGAGACGGCGCTGCTCCCGCGTCGTGGACCGGCAGCACCCGGTTGGCGCTGGCCCTGAAGCTGGTGTACACATTGCCCATGTTCATACTGACGACCCAGGAACAATCCGCAGAGTCGGCACAGGTGGACGACGACCAGTAGTAATCCGCCAGCACGTTGCTGAAGCCCTGCATGTTCAACCACAGGGAGATGTCGGCCACTTCCGCGTTGACCAGGCTTTCCAGTTCATTCACATTCGGCAGGCGCCAGTCATCATGACCGCACAGGGTCAGGCCGTTGGCATAGGTCAGGGCATCTGCCCATGTTCTCGCCGTGTTGTCCGGCGTCCGCACCCACATCAGGTCCGTGAGATTATCCGTTACGCACAGTCCTGCTCCATCAACAGTGAACCGGGGGCCGGGCCAGGCAACGCCCTTTTCCAGGTCGCCATCATCGCCTGCGGCATACCTTGTCGTCTGGCCGGACTTCGGCACAGAAGCGGGCGCGTCGAACCGTTCAGCGCGCACAGGCAGCGCATAGCCGCCGTCGCCCTTGAAGTAAAGGGAAAGATGGCCGGACGCCATGTTGAGGATCAATACGCTGTACGTGTTCCAGCCGACCGTGGACGACGTCCAGTAGACATCCTGCACGTTCACATTGATGAACGGATGAACTGCCGGCAATGCAGGACCGGTCTCTGAATAGTCGACCAGGCTGCGGAACTCTTTCCTGTTGGGAAGCCGCCAGTCCCCTGCCCGCGAACCGTCGTTCAATGTGCACTGGCCGCTTGCCAGGGCATTCACCGCAGCGAGAGCACCCGCCCAGTTCCTGGGGCCGATACAGTCGGCTTTTTTCAGCCAGATCAGCCCGGTCAGGTTATCCGTCACCGTCCCGTTCCCATTGTCGGTGAACCGAGGATCGGGCCACGCAACGCCTTTGGCGAGCGTTGCGTCATCACCTGCGGCAAAGGTCGCTGTCTGGCCTGTCCTGGGAAGATCGACCGCGGCCGTTGTCTTCATCGGTGGAGCAGCACCCGGTGAAGAAGACGCTTCTGTACTGCCCCCGCCGCCGCCTCCGCCGCCGCAGGCGGTCATGGCCAAAACGAACAACAGGGGACCGATCAGCCCTTTTCTTCGCATCGCACCCTTCTCCTCATCAACGGTTCCTATGCCATTAACCGGACATCCAGCGGCAGTCCTTTGCGTTCATCCCGTACCAGCGACCGCGCGTGGTTCGGGCACGCGTCGACACAGACGCCGCAACCCATGCACTTCTGCCATTCCAGGGCGATACCGTCCGCCTGCAGGGCGTTTGCGTGGAAGGGGCACACGTTCACACAGGTCCCGCAGACAGCGCAGCGGCCTGTATCGACCTGCGCGACATAGCCGGAAGAAGCGAGCGCCGGGATGCCGTACTTCATCATGGCCTCGATCCCTGCACAGCAGCATTTGCAGCAATTGCAGATGGTATAGAACCGGTCAAGCATGGCATCCTTGAACCAGGCGGTATGCATGTGACCACGGTCGTGCTCAGCCTGCAGGAGGTCCAGCGCCTCCGGCTGCGTCAGCCGGCGCGTCCTGTGAGGCTGATGTTCCAGCATGAAATCTGCGAACGGCTGGCCAATGATCATGCAGACCTGTGTCGGTTCGCAGTGCCTGGGACGAGCATGACGACAGGAGCATTCGAACGCCACGACATCCGGCGGACCGGTGAGCACCAGATCGCGTGCTTTCGGGTAGGGAATGATCTGCTCCAGGTCGCGAAGGGGAATGCTCCGGTTCAGAGTGACGATCTTCCTCGCCTGCTCCTGGGTGAGGATCTTGCCGTGATAGCGGTCGGAGAGCCACTTCTTGCCCCGCGCTCTCAGCCGCGGGAAGAGCTCGGTGATCATGAGCCTGACATACTGCGGGTTCCAGCGGCCGTAGACATAGCCATGGAGGCCCTGGAGATTGAACTGACGCTTCCAGCCGGCCTCCTTCAGGACCTTCCAGGTCGAGGGAAGCAGCAGCCGTCCTCGCTCGCCTAGCAGCCAGAGGCCGACCAGGGCCAGGAGAAGGAGCCCAAGAATGATCATGATGAATGTCCCTGCCATTGCGCACCTCTCTTCCCGACCAAGGGAAGGTCCGGCAGTTTCCATCTCCCGTTACGAAACTGCGTCACCCCGATCGCCTTCTCAATAAAAAAAGGCCGGGCATGCCAAAGGTCCTTCCTTAGGCAGCTCGGCCATCTCAGGTTCGAGATCCGCCGCTTTCCGCCCCCTTCTCACGAAGGGTTTGGCTTTATCGGGAGTTTTTTTATTTAAGCACAAATCCGTGTAATCGTCAAATTCCGGAATAAGCAACTATTCAACGCGATCGTGCCAAGCGGTGCTGTCGAGATCTTGAGGCTGCCAGAGCCTTCAAGGCCGCGATCTTCCATTGCCGCCCGTATCCCAGCCGCTTCACAGGTCAGCAGCCTCCCGGTTCTCCCGCCCCATCGCCCGCTTCAGCGGCCCGCTGAGGGCAAAGAACGCCACCCCCGCGCCAAAGGAAAGACCGGACAGGAGGAGGAAGAAGTGCTCCTTCGGCATCCTCTCCCAGAACGTCCCCAGATACCCCGACAGGTAATTGCCGAAGAAGCTCGAAGGAACCGAGCGCCATGATGACGTAGACGATCGTGTAGTACAGCGCAGCAGAATAGCCCTGGCTGGTGCCGGCCAGGATGCCGAGCAGGATGAAGCCGACGTGGGAGATCGTCGAATACGCCAGCATGCGCTTGATGTTGGTCTGCGCGATCGCGACGACGTTGCCGACGATGATCGACAGCACCGCGACCATCGTGATCATGTCCTGCCAGCCCGTCGCGTGCACGGCACCCAGGCCCTCGGCAAGCAGCCGGAACGCCAGCGCAAACGAGCCGAGCTTCGGTGCGGCCGCCAGGAACAGCGTCACCGGCGTGGGTGCGCCGTGATAGACGTCCGGCACCCAGGTATGGAACGGCACGGCGCCGAACTTGAAGGCGACGCCGACGACGATGAAGGCCAGGCCGAACAGCAGGCCGATCTGCCCTGCCGGCATCTGCAGCGCCGCATTGCTGATGACACCGAGTTCCAGCGAGCCGGTGACGCCGTAGATGATCGACATGCCGTAGAGCAGCGCGCCGGAGGCGATCGATCCCAGCACGAAGTACTTGATGGCCGATTCGGCGGCAATGCCGGAATCGCGGTTGAAAGCAACCAGCGCATACAGCGACAACGCCAGCAGTTCCACGCCGAGGTAGAGCGTGACCAGGCTGTTGGCCGAGACCAGCACCATGATGCCGAGCAGCGCGAAGAGACCGAGCACGTAGTACTCGCCCTTCAGGATGCGCCGTACCTGCAGGTAGCTGTGCCCGTACAGGAACGCTACCGCGACGGCGCCGTAGGCCACGATCTTGAGCAGGCTCGACAGCGGGTCGGCGACGTAGGTGCCGTGCCAGCCCACCGTGCGCTCGGAGAACCCGGTCACGGTCGTGAGCCACGATGCGCCGACCAGCGTGAGCAGCGACAGCAAGAACGTGACCCAGCGCGTCCGCTCCGTCAGGAACAGGTCGACGAGCAGCACGACGCAGGTGGCCGCGAGCACGAACATCTCGGGCGCCGCGAGGACGAGGTCCAGCCTTGTGATGGATGCAGGGTT
>JAAXXJ010000507.1 GCA_013334545.1 Nitrospirota bacterium
CCGAGGATATCGAATACCTTTCCGCCGTGGATGGTGAGAACTATGTCATCGCCCAGGCCAACACGCCCCTCGACAGCCGCGGCAAGATCGCCGTCGACAGCGTCTCCGCCCGCGTGGGCGGCGAGTTCATGCTGGTGACGGCCGAGGAAGTGCAGTACATGGACGTATCCCCGAAGCAGATCGTCTCGGTCTCTGCGGCGCTCATCCCGTTCCTCGAAAACGATGACGCCAACCGCGCCCTTATGGGCTCGAACATGCAGCGCCAGGCAGTGCCGCTGCTCCGGCCCCAGGCCCCGGTCGTGGGTACGGGCATGGAGCGTGTGGCTGCACGCGATTCCGGCGCCATCATCGGAGCGAAGCGTGACGGCATCGTTGAAGCGGTCGATTCGACGGCCATCGTGGTCAAGGGCGAGGACGCCCGGGGCAGGACCGTGGTTGACAACTATCCCCTGACCAAGTTCCACCGTTCCAACCAGAACACCTGCATGAACCAGAAGTCCATCGTGCGGGTCGGCGACAAAATCAAGAAAGGTCAGGTCATCGCCGACGGACCGGCGACCGACCTTGGCGAGCTGGCCCTGGGCCAGAATGTGCTCGTGGCCTTCATGCCCTGGAGCGGGTTCAACTTCGAGGACGCCATCATCATCAGCGAGAAGCTCGTGAAGGAGGACCGGTATACCTCCATCCACATCGAAGAGTTCGAGATCGAGGCCCGTGACACCAAGCTCGGCAAGGAAGAGATCACCCGCGACATCCCGAACCTCGGCGAGGAGACCCTGCGCAACCTGGACGAGAACGGCATCATCCGCATCGGTGCCGAGGTGATGCCTGGCGACATCCTGGTGGGCAAGGTAACGCCCAAGGGCGAGACGCAGCTCACGCCGGAGGAGAAGCTCCTGCGGGCCATCTTCGGCGAGAAGGCCGGCGACGTACGCGACGCTTCCCTCTATGCCCCCCCGGGGATCGAGGGCACGGTCATCGACGTGAAGGTCTTCTCCCGCAAGGGCGAGGACAAGAACGAGCGTCTTAAGACGCAGGAAAGCGAGGAGATTACCCGCCTTCAGAAGGAATACAGCGAAGAGAAGAAGGCAATCCAGGAGGACAAGTACAAGCGTATCCGCCGGATTCTCATCGGCAAGACCACGGCCGACAAGGTAGCGAACTCCAAGACCGGAAAGACGGAGATTGCGAAGGGGAAGAAGATCTCCGCCGACATGCTGGACAAGATCCCGGAGAAGGAGCTTGCCAAGATCAAGGTCGAGTCCGAAGATTACCCGGCGAAGCTGCAGGAGATCCTGGACTCCGCCGAGAACCAGCTCGGAATCCTGGAGTCCATCTACGACGAGAAGATCGGCCGCCTCAAACGGGGCGATGACCTTCCCCCGGGCGTGGTGAAGCTCGTGAAGGTCTATGTCGCGATGAAGCGCAAGCTCTCCGTTGGCGACAAGATGGCGGGCCGTCACGGGAACAAGGGTGTCGTATCCCGGATCGTTCCCGAGGAGGACATGCCTTACCTTCCCGACGGGACGCCTGTCGAGATCGTCCTGAACCCCCTGGGCGTTCCGTCCCGTATGAACGTGGGCCAAATCCTTGAGACCCATCTTGGTTGGGCTGCCAAGGCCCTGGGCCTGCATGTGGCCACGCCCGTGTTCGATGGCGCGACCGAGGAGCAGATCAAGAGCCTGCTCAAGGATGCGAAACTGCCGAAGACAGGACAGTCCGTCCTCTATGACGGCCGCACCGGCGACCCATACGACAAGCCGGTCACCGTCGGCTATATGTATATGCTGAAGCTGCACCATCTCGTGGACGACAAGCTGCATGCGCGGTCCATAGGCCCCTATTCACT
>JAAXXJ010000508.1 GCA_013334545.1 Nitrospirota bacterium
CCTCATGTGGATGATCCTCGGGAGGGTGCTGGTGACGCTGATCTCCGCAGCCAAGCAGACCCTCATCCTCGGCCTGTTCCAGAAGGTCACGGATCCGGTGTACAACGTGGTCAGGGCCATCGTGCCCTTCGCCGAGGTACCGCCGGAAAAGCAGGGGACCATGTGGGCGGCCATCGGCGGGTGCATTCCGATCTTTTCGATCTTTTTTATTGTGTTCATCCGGATTGCCCTGATCCTCTTCTTTGCGCCGCCGCCAATGGCGCAGTAGCCCGGGAGAACGATAACAGCGCGCAGTCTCTGCTATGCTGGTCCTGTTGCACGATGCATCGCCCCTGTCCGGGGACGGTGCTCGTTCTGTGTTGAGGGGAGACCATGGAATCCGCAACGTCGATCGAAAGCGCCAAGCACGTCCTGCTGGTCTTCGGCATCATCCTCGCCGCCGGAGCGCTGTCAGGCCTCCTCGCCCAGAAGCTCAAGGTGCCCGACGTGGTCGTGTTCCTGCTGACGGGCATCTGTCTTGGCCCGCAGGTCCTGCCGATGATCGACATCCGCGCGGACTCAGCGCTGAACCAGCTTATCCTGATCTTCGGCTCCAGCTATATCCTCTTTGACGGCGGGGCTTCGCTTCGGTTCAAGGTGCTGAAGGAGGTCTGGATCACCATTGTCGTAATTGCCACGGTCGGTGTGCTGATCATGACCGTTATTACGGGCATCGCGGCCTACTATATTCTCGGCGTGCCGCTCATCGTGGCCATGCTGCTCGGCGCCGCCATCGCGTCGACGGACCCGGCCACGCTGGTCCCCATCTTCAAACAGGTCCCCATCAAGGACCGGGTTGCCCAGACCGTGATGAGCGAGTCGGCCTTCAACGACGCCATGGGCGCCATCGTCACGTTCGCGGTCCTCGGGATCGCGACGGGCTCGGGCGGCTTCTCCTTGGGGAAGGCGATGTTCGACCTTGTCTGGGAGTCCGCCCTCGGGATCATCGCCGGCGGCGTGTTGGGCTATTGTGCGGCCTTCGTGATCGCCCATGAGAAGTATGACTTCCTCGTCGAGTACGCGCCGCTCGTAACGCTCATGGCCGTGATCGGCGCGTATCTCGGCGCCGACGGCCTGCATGCGAGCGGCTTTATGTCCGTATTTGTATTCGGCATGGTGATCGGGAACAAGGACTCCTTCGGCTTCAAGATGGAGCACCGCGAGCAGGAGCGTCTCGAGGAATTCGTCCTGACCACGGCGTTCATCATGCGGATGTTCATCTTCATCTTGCTGGGGGCGCAGGTGGACTTCGGCCTCATGAACCAGTATCTTGCGGGCGGCGTGGCCGTGGTGGTGATCTTCATGCTGATCGCGCGGCCGGTCACGGTATTCGCCTGCGCCGGACCTGACCGGCGCGCGAAGTGGAGCATGAAAGAACTGCTGTTCATGTGCTGGACCCGCGAGACCGGCGTCATCCCGGCTGCGTTGGCCGGCATGCTGGTGGGCCTGAAGGCGCCGGGCAGCCAGATGATAGCGTCAGTCACCTTTATCGCCATCCTCATGACAATACTGATCCAGGCCACGACGACGAAGTGGCTGGCAGGGAAGCTCGGACTGCTGGTGGAAAAAAAGAGACAGGCAACGCCTTGAAACAAGGCCGCGGCTTGATGCATCGTAGAGGAACCTGAGGAACATACCAGGGGATCTCAACCCTTAATTTGCTCTATATAAGGAGGATACCGAATGGCAAAGGAAGAAAAGAAAGGCATCGAGGTACTGTCGACGGAGAAGCGCACGTTTCCGCCGTCGAAGGCCTTCAGTGAGAAGGCGCACATCAAGAGCATGGCCGAGTACGAGAAGCTGTACAAG
>JAAXXJ010000004.1 GCA_013334545.1 Nitrospirota bacterium
GATTCGCTCGTGAAGGGAAAATTGTAAGCAGCACACGAAGCATCATCGCTCTCTCCTCGGGGGGCCGGTTTTGTTCAGCCGGTCCCTCGTTTTTTTCGTTATTTGCCGGCAGATGCCAGTTATCGCGAAAAGAATTACGGCTCATCGTTGCAGAGGTTGGCAAACGGAAACGGATCAGTGTCGTTACTGATGCCGTCCATTTTGATGCGGTATTCATCGACGCATGCACGTCCGGATAGGGAAGACCCTTGATGTCCTGAAGCCGGTCGAGCGGCGGGGAGACATCTTATCGCACGTGGCCCGTCCTTTTATAATAGATACTTATATGACTATAAATAATACTTGCCAAGTATCAATATTTCCTGTAGAGTTACTTTTCGTAACGGTATTTCTCAAAGGCAATATGCTGATGCGTCATTATGGCCAGGATGTTGACTCATCATGTCGTGGCAGGTAATTGATGGCTTGTAAAATATTTTCAACAGGACACAGAAGGCAGGTGCGGTTATTCTCAGGGCTTGATCCGAGATGATCCGGGATACCTGCCTTTTCTTTTTTTGCTATACTACAGGACATGTGCTTCTGGCAGTACAGAGGTTCACCGATATTGTCGCAGGAATAACGTCTCTATCTTATATAAGGAGGGTACTATGGGGGTATCACGACGGGATTTTCTCAAGATCTCAGGCAGTACGCTTCTCCTCGGTCCGCTGGCCGCCCCGGGCTCCGCTGAAGCACAAGAGCGGGAGTCGAAGATCAAGGGCGCCAAAGAGACCAAGACCGTCTGTCCGTACTGTTCGGTGGGCTGCGGCATCATCGTCCACACGAAAGACGGCAAGGTGGTGAACACGGAGGGAGACCCGGAGCATCCGATCAACGAGGGGACTCTCTGTCCGAAGGGCGCGTCGATCATGCAATTGGTGAACAACGACACCCGCGTCCTGAAGCCGATGTACCGGGCGCCCGGCGCCGACGCCTGGAAGGAAGTGGAGTGGGACTGGGCGCTGGACCAGATCGCGAAGAAGGTGAAGGACACCCGCGACCGCACGTTCAAGCTCACCTCCAAATCCAAGGTGAAGGAGAAGCAGCCTGACGGAACGGAGAAAGAGGTCGAGAAGGATTTCACGGTGAACCGGACCGACGCCATCGCCCATGTGGGCAGCGCAGCCCTCGACAATGAGGAGTGCTACCTGCTCCAGAAGATGCTCCGGTCCTGGGGCCTGGTGTATATAGAACACCAGGCGCGCATTTGACACTCCGCGACGGTAGCGGCTCTGGGAGAGTCGTTCGGACGCGGTGCAATGACGAACCACTGGATCGATTTCAAGAACGCTGATGTTATCCTCGTAATGGGTGCCAACCCGGCCTCGAACCACCCTATCTCCATGAAATGGGTGATGCGGGCGAAGGAGAAGGGCGCCAAGCTCATCGTGGTGGACCCCCGGTTCACCCAGACCGCCGCGAAGGCGGACCTCTATGCGCCCATGCGCTCGGGAACGGACATCGCCTTCCTGGGCGGCATGATCAAGTACATCCTCGACAACAAGCTCTACTTCAAGGACTACGTCGTCAATTACACGAACGCGCCATTCCTCGTGAATGCCGATTTCAAAGGGCCCGGCGAGTTGAACGGCCTGTTCTCGGGCTATGACGAAAAGGCGCGCAAGTACGACAAGAAGACCTGGTCCTACCAGATGGGTGAGGACGGGATCCCGAAGAAAGACCCGACGCTCACGAGCCCGAACTGCGTGTTCCAGCTCCTGAAGAAGCAGTACGCCCGCTACACCCTCGACAAAGTATCGCAGATCACCGGAACGCCGAAGGACAAGCTCGAGGCGGTCTACAAGCTCTACGGATCCACCGGCCGTCCGAACAAGGCCGGCACCGAGCTCTATGCCATGGGCTGGACGCAGCACACCATCGGCACCCAGAACATCCGTACCATGGCCATCATCCAGCTCCTGCTCGGGAATATCGGCATCGCCGGCGGCGGCATAAACGCCCTCCGCGGCGAGTCGAACGTGCAGGGGTCCACAGACCAGGGTCTCCTGTTCCACCTCCTGCCGGGATACAATGCAACCCCGTCGGCCTCGCTCAAGGACCTGACCTCCTACATCGAGAAGTTCACGCCCAAGACCAAGGACCCCAAGAGCGTCAACTGGCTGTCGAACCGGAATAAGTACATCGTGAGCTATCTGAAGGCTATCTACGGCGCCAACGCGACAAAGGAGAATGATTTCGGCTACGCTTGGCTGCCGAAGATCGACGAGGGCATGAACGCCTCGTGGCTCATGCTGTTCGACAAGATGTTCAAGGGCCAGTTTGACGGCTTCTTCGCCTGGGGCCAGAACCCGGCCTGTTCCGGCGCCAACGCCAACAAGACGAGAAATGCCATGGCCAAACTCAAGTGGCTGGTGAACGTGAACCTCTTCGACAACGAGACCGCTTCTTTCTGGAAGGGGCCGGGCATGAACCCCAAGGACATCCAGACCGAAGTGTTCATGCTGCCCTGTGTCTCGTCCATTGAGAAAGAGGGGAGCATCACCAACTCGGGCCGGCTGGCCCAGTGGCGCTACAAGGCTATCGACCACCTTGGCAAGTCCAGGCCCGACGCGGACATCATGAACGACCTGTTCCTGAAGGTCCGGGCGCTCTACAAGAAGGAAGGGGGCAAGTTCCCGGAACCGATCCTGAAGACCACATGGAACTATGGCAAGGAAGTGGACATCCACAAGGTGGCCAAGGAGATCAATGGCTACTACCTTGAGGACGTGTACGACAAGAAGGCGACACCGCCCAAGCTGCTCGGCAAGAAGGGCGAGCTCTGCGCCACCTTCGTCCATCTCCAGGCTGACGGGACAACTTCCTGCGGAAACTGGCTCTTCAGCCAGAGCTACACGCAGAAGGAAGGCAAGGTCATCAACATGATGGCGCGCCGCGGCAAGAACGATCCCACAGGCCTCGGGCTCTACCCCGAATGGGCCTGGTGCTGGCCGGTGAACCGCAAGGTCATCTACAATCGCGCGTCCGTGGACCTGAACGGCGATCCCTGGGATCCCAAACGGCCGCTGCTCAAGTGGGACGCGAACAAGGAGGATCCGGTATCCAAGAAGCCAGGCGTCTGGGTGGGCGACGTGCCCGATGGCCCGGCACCGCCCATGGCCAAGGACCCCGGCAAGTACCCCTTCATCATGATGGCCGAAGGCAAGGGCGCGCTCTACGGCCCGGGCCTGAACGATGGGCCGTTCCCCGAGCACTATGAGGCGCTGGAGTGCCCGCTCGAGGAAAGCCTGATGTCGAAGCAGCGCATCAATCCGACGATCAAGATCTTCGGCGAGAAGGAGGATGCCTTCTATTCTTGCGACATGCGGTATCCCTACGTGGCGACCACGTACCGGGTGACCGAGCATTGGCAGACGGGCGTCATGACGCGCCACACCCCCTGGCTCCTCGAGATGGTGCCGCAGCAGTTCGTCGAGATGAGCAGGGAACTGGCGGCGGAGAAGGGGATCAAGGGCGGCGACCGCATCAAGGTTAAGTCCGGCCGTGGAGAGATCCTGGCAATGGCCGTGGTGACGGCGCGGTTCAAACCCTTCAAGATCGGCGGCCAGACCGTACATCAGGTCGGGATGCCGTGGTGCTTCGGGTGGCAATACCCGGTCAACGGCAGACAGGGCGACAGTTCGAATCTGCTGACCGCGACCGTCGGTGATGCCAACACCATGATCCCCGAATCCAAGGCCTTTATGGTCAATATCGAGAAAGCATAGGAGACAGTCATGGCGATTGATAACGGGAAATCAAAAGGCGTGCTGGTGGACCTGACCCGATGCATCGGCTGTCGTGGCTGCCAGGTCGCCTGCAAATCGTGGAACGAGCGGTCGGTCAAACCGACCGTCATGTACGGGAACTTCACCAATCCCCCGAAGCTCAACTCCGAGTGTTATACGAACATCAGGTATGTCGAATGGGAGACGGACAAGGGGCCGGTGTGGCAGTTCGTCAAGAGCCAGTGCATGCACTGCAAGGACCCGGCCTGTGTATCGGCCTGCCCCGCGAGCGCGCTCATAAAGACGCCGGAGGGGCCCGTCACGTACTATTATGAAAAGTGCCTTGGTTGCCGGTACTGCATGATGGCCTGTCCATTCCACATCCCGAAGTACGAGTGGGAAAAGACCGTTTTCCCCTTCCCCTGGGTGCGGAAGTGCACATTCTGCTCGGACCGCATTGCCGACGGAAAGACGCCGGCCTGCATCAAGGTCTGCCCCACGAACGTGATGTTCTTCGGTCCCCTCGATGAGGTGAAGCAGGAGGCCGAGAAACGGCTGAAGGAGAATCCCGGCAAGTATGTGAACCACATATATGGTAAAAATGAGGCAGGTGGTACGGCGTGGATGTACCTCTCGGCGGTGCCTTTTGCGCAACTGGGGTTCGATGTGGACATCCCGGCCAAGCCGCATCCGGACTACACCTGGTCCATGCTCCGGGAGATCCCCTACAAGGTCGGCGTGCTGGTGGTCGGTCTTTCGCTCATCGCCGCCTTCAGGAACCGGGGGAGCAGTGAACAGGGCTCCGATACAACGCACGGGAAGGAGAAATGACCATGACGATCACGGAAGGACTGCAAAAAAGCTTTGAAACGAAAGGGATGCGACTCCTTCTCCTGCTCGTCGGTTTGGGGATCGTGGCGACCGTCTACCGGTTTGCAGTGGGTCTCGGGGCGTCCACGAACTTGACCGACGATCTCCCGTGGGGGCTCTGGGTCGCCGTTGACGTGCTTTCAGGCGTCGCATTGGCCGCAGGTGGCTTCACCATCACCGCGGCGGTCTATATCTTCAACATGAAGAAGTACAAGCCGATCGCTCGGCCGGCGATCCTGACCGCATTCGTGGGTTACGCGATCGTGCTCGTGGGCCTGGCCATCGACGTGGGTAAGCCGATCTCTGCATGGCGTCCGCTGTTTTTCTGGCAATACCATTCGGTCATGTTCGAGGTTTTCTGGTGCATCACCATCTACACCACGGTCCTGGCCTTCGAGTTCGCTCCGGCTTTCCTGGAACGGGTAAAGTGGGAGACGCCGCTGAAGATCATCCATATTCTCCACTACCCCCTGGTGATCGCCGGCATCGTGCTGTCGTTCCTGCACCAGTCGTCCCTGGGCGGCTTCTTCCTGATCATGCCGTCGAAGCTCAGCCATCTGTGGTATACGCCGAACCTGCCGTACCTTTTCTACCTTTCCGCAATCGCCGCGGGGCTCGCGATGGTCTCCGTTGAGGGCATTGTCAGTTCACGCGCCCTCAAGCGGAACGTGGATGAAATGTCCATCCTCCAGGGCCTCGGCCGCGGCGCACGGATCACGCTGATCATCTACCTCATTGCGAAGATCGCCGATATGACCTATCAGGGCAACTGGCCGCTCCTGTTCGCAGGGACCAAGGCGAGCTTCTTCTGGAGCGTCGAGCTCATCGTCGGCGTGATCGTGCCGATCGTGCTCTATTCGATGAAGTCGGTCCGCGAATCGGAAAATGGATTGCTCGTCACCTCCGGGCTGGTGCTGTTCGGTGTTGTCCTGAACCGGTTCGACGTGAACTTCTTCGCCCAGGCGGGTACCGACACGCTTTACTTCCCCTCGGTGTGGGAGATGCTCGTGACCATCGGGCTGATATCCGCCATTATCCTGGCTTACCGACTTGCCGTGATGCACCTGCCGGTGTTCCACGAAGGGCCGCTGAACCGCTGAGGTCAGAAACGCACGGTCTCGAAGAGGGGACGCCTGTCCCCTCCCTTTTTTTCTTGGAGGCATATACCATGAAGAATGCTCTCAGAATCCTCACGTTGCTCCTGCTGGTCGTCGGCACAGCCTTTTCGGCTGACAAGCGTGTTGCGATCCCTCTCGGCAGCGCTCCGTCTCTTGGCCCCGAGAACGCGCCGGTAACCATCGTCGAGTTTATCGATTTTCAATGACCGCACTGCGTGGCGGCCGGTCCGACCGTCAAAAAGATCATGGATGCATATCAAGGCAAGGTGCGGTTGGTGATCAAGAACTACCCCTACAAATACCGGGACTATTCCCGCATCGCGGCCGAGGCGTCCCTCGCCGCCCGGGAACAGGGGAAGTACTGGGAGATGCACGACATCCTGATCACGCGCTCGCCGAAGCTTGACCGGGAGAACCTGATCTCTTATGCGAAGGAACTCGGTCTCGATGTCAAGAAGTTCACGGAATCCATCGATTCCCAGAAGTACAGGAAGGAGATCGATGCGGACCTCAAACTCGCGACCGACATGGACCTCTACAATACCCCGACCTTCTACATCAACGGCAGGCAGGTGGTGGGGGAGCGGCCCTTCGAGTATTTTAAGAAGATCATCGATGAAGAGCTGAAAACGACAAAGTAAGTTCCGAGTTCTGGGTAAGGCAGAAGGAGATACGGCAATGGTCAATAGCGTGTTCAAGCTGGTCCTTTGTGCGGTTTTAACTGCCGGCACGGCCCACGCCGGGAAGCTCATGCCGGTGAGTGAGGTGCCGGCACCTGCGACCAATCAGCAGACGCCCGAGAAGATCGAGCTCGGGAAGAAGCTCTTTTTCGACCGGAGGCTTTCGGGCGACGGCACCATGAGCTGCTCAACCTGCCACGACCCGGACAAGGGCTTTTCCGACGACCTGGCGATATCGCTCAGCTACCCCACGACGAGGAACTGGCGGAACTCGCCCACGCTGTTCAACATCGGGCTCCAGAAGTTCCTGTTCCACGACGGCAGGGCACACACGCTCGAAGAGCAGGCGCTGTTCCCTATGATGTCCGCCTTCGAGATGAACCAGAACCTCGATTTCGTCGAGGAGGAGATCCGCTCGGTGCCGGAGTACGTGGAGGCCTTCCGGAAGGTCTTCGGCGGCGAGGTGACGCGGGAGCGGATGGCCATGGCGCTTGCCGCCTTCCAGCGCACGCTTGTTTCCGCGAACTCGCCGCTCGACCGGTTCCTGACGGGGGACAAGAAGGCCTTCTCCGTCGAGGCAAAGAAGGGGTACGATGTCTTCATGGGGAAGGCAAGATGCGCTGACTGTCATGATGGAGTGAATCTGGCAGACAACAAGTTCTACGCGCTGAACGTGCCCGAGAACGAGGAGCAGGAGAAGGACCCGCGGGTGGCGGCGACGCGACGCTTCGTGGCGAAGGTCTCGCATTATGAGGATTATCTGAACCTCAAGGAGGACCCGGGAAGGTACCTGGTCACCAAGGAACAAAAGGACTGGAAGGCCTTCCGGACACCCACGCTCCGGGAGATCGCCAAGACCGGGCCGTACATGCACAACGGCATCTTTGCCACGCTCGATGAGGTCATCGAGTTCTTCGACAAGGGCGGCGGGAAGGGGAACAGCGCCCTCAAGCCGCTGAAGCTGACCGATGCGGAAAAGAAGGCCTTGAAGACGTTCCTCGTTGAAGGTCTGGCTGGTGAAGAGGCGCCGTTCAAGTACCCGAAGGTGCCGTAGACATTACACGACATGCAAGTACCCTTGAAAGGATGCGCTCGACAGCTTGAGTGCGTCCTTTTCTCTTGAGCGGCGGCTCTGCTCGATCCCCGGAAAGGAGCGGACGTTTCACGGGCTGCACCCGGCTTTCATGGAAAAACGATGGCCTGCCCCAAAAATGTTTGACTTCCCCGAGTCTCCTTGCTAATATTCCGCAAATGCAGAGATTTTTAAGGGGACCATGCCTGGGGATCGAGTTCACGTCCCGGGCGCTCAGGATGGGTCTGCTCACCGGCAACGGCGCATCGAGGTCCGTGCTCGCTTCAAGAACAGTGCCGATGGAGGCGGGCATGGTGACCGAAGCGTTCGCAGCCCAGAACATCAGGGACAGCGAAGGCCTCGCATCCCTTGTCCGAAGCAGTCTGAAGGACCTTACCACGTTTTCCCTCCGCCGTTCAGCCCTCAGTCTTCCGGACGGGATCTTCCGCGTCCAGACCCTCGAGTTCGATGAACTTCCGGCACATCGTCGGGACCGTGACCGGCTGGTCCGGTGGCGCTTGGAGAAGGGCGCGGCCTTTGACATGTCGAGCACGGTGCTGCGATATCAGGTTGTTCCGCGCCGCGACAAGGGCTGTTCCGTGCTCGCGTGCGTTGCGAAGCAGGAGGTCATTTCCCAGTACGAAGACCTGCTGACGGGACTGGGCCTCGAACCATGGGCGGTGGCGCCGTCCTCGTTCAGCGTCTTGAACTTCTACGGCCCCTATCTCGAGGTGAAGAACATCTCCGGCTTTGCCCTCGCATGGGTCACCGAGCGTTCGTACACGACGATCATCCTGGAACAGGGCGGACCGCGGTTCTACCGTCACAGGGAGATCAAGACGGGCACGCCGGCCGATGTGACCGCGCGGCTCATGCGTGAGCTCGACGACTCGCTCCACTTCTATCTGCACATGGACCGCCAGCAGCGGTCCGAAGTCGGACACCTCTATCTTGCCGGTGAACCGGCCGTCGTGGCCTCGCTGTTCGAGAGCCTGAAGAACGAAACGACCCTTGAGATCGAAACGCTCGTGCCCGCTGTCGTCCTGACTTCGGCAAGGGATGCTGCTGCGTCCCTTGCGGCGGCCTTCGGTGCGGGAGGGGTCCGGTGATGAAGCGGGCAGCGGTGATCACCATCAACTTTGCCCGGACCGACTTCAGGCTTATCGCGCACGTTCGCCAGTGGCTCATCGCTGGTATTGTCCTGCTCGGGATCCTTGCAGGCGCGCTCCTGTGGATCGCGAACGCTACCGCGAATCAGGGTGCAGCGGCGGAAAAGCGCGTCAGGGACCTTGCCGCCTCGGCAGAGAAGTTGCGTCCGGCATTGGAAGAACGGCGGCAGCTGGTGAAGAACCTGGGCGCCATGTCGGGCCTGATCGAGGCAAGGCGGCATTCGTGGACGCAGTTCCTGAGCAGGATCGAGGCAGTATTCCCCTCCGGCATCGCACTGACGAAGGTGGATTTCAACATCCGTGAACTGACCGTGGCCCTTGAAGGATCGGCGCAATCGCCTGAGGCGCTCAGCAATCTCATGATCGGGCTGCAGCGGTCTCGCTCGTTCAAGAACCCCCAGTTGAAGCATCAGTCGCTGGAGAAAGGGAGCCTTTCGTTCAATGTGGCAGTCTCGTATCAGGAACGTGGTGTCGCCGGACCGGTTCCGGACGCTGATCGGAAACCCGGCAGCTAAGCGGCTTCGGGTCCTTGCGGCGGTGTGCGCGGTTCTCATCGCGCTGAACCTGCTGCTGTATGCCTTTTTCGTTGTCCCGGCCGCCGCGCGTCTGGCGGCGAGCAGGCAGCAGTACGCCGACCTTAAGAGGGAATATGCCGACGCGGCGCTGTTCCAGAAGCAGAAAAAGCTCTTTGCCGGCCTCATGTCGGGCATCCCTGCGCAGAAGGATGTTCCGCTCCTGATCAAAGACCTGGTCCAGACAGCCCGCAGGCTGAACCTCTCGGTTGATGCGATCAATTCGGACATCCCCACGCAGGGGACCGGTGGTCTGACGATGCTGAAGTTCACCTTTCCTGCGGCAGGTTCCTACCCCGATGTGAAGCGGTTCATCTACCAGGTAGAGACCTCATCACGCCTCGTGGGGATCGAGGACCTGAAACTGGGCTCCGAGAAGGGGCAGGTCAAGCTCCAGATGAAGCTGGTCACCTATATTCGGGGGGAGTAGAGAGTCTCCCCGGGCGTGATCTGCAGGCGAGTGAGCGCCGTAATGCATCATGGCATTGGAAAAATCGCAGCAGATAACCGTTCTGGCGGTCCTGGCAACGGCCCTTGTCGCGCTCTCCGTGTACCAGCGGATCTCTCATGAGGCGCCCCGGACCCAGCCGCTGACCTACACGCGAGGAATGAAGGTCTCTACGCCGGTCCGCAGGGGGATATCCGCGTCCGGCATGGTGACCGATCCCCTCGCGGTTGTTGTGGAGCGGCGGGCGGATACCTATCCCGGCGTCATGCGGGATATCTTCCGGATGAGCGTTCCGGATCCGGCGGGGATGCGGAAACCGGACGGTGCGCAGACCGAAGCGATCATCACGCAGCCGGTATCAACAGCGCCGGCGAAGACCGCAGAGGAGGTCTCTGCGGACCTGGCGAGGGCCGACCTCTCCACGCTCCGGTTTTTGGGATACCTGACCGACGAGGACAGTTCACGGTTCCTGTCCAAAGAGGGCGAGCTCTTCATCGTCAAGAGCGGCGATACGGTGCTGAAGAACTATATGATAAAGGCCGTGGGGAAGGACCATGTGATCATGCATGACATGGTCACCAAGGTGGAGGTCCGGATCGAACTGACCGGCAGCGGCGGCAAGGTGGTCCGGTCCGTCAATGGTCCGATAGATCACCGATATCCGGGTGCGGCCGCCCTGCCGTGATCGGCGGAAAAGTCGTGATGATCAACGTGCGCGGCCGCTGCAAGGGTGCTTTGCTTGAAACGCTCGATCCTCGTGATCCTTGCGATCCTTCTGGAGGGGAAGATGAAAAAGATCGGCATGCTGATGCTGACCATGGTCGTTCTGCTCGGCGGCTGTGCAGGCTCGCGGGCGTTCCAGCGCGGGGACCAGTACGCGAAGGACGGTGAATGGGACCTGGCGGTGAAGGAATACCGCGATGCCCTGAAGAGCAATCCTCAGGACATCGAGTACCGCTCGGCGCTCCTGCGCGCGGAGGAAACGGCGGCGAACCAGCACTATAAGAGGGCCCGAAACTTCCTGAAGGAACGCAAGCTGGACCAGGCCATCATCGAGCTCCAGCAGGCCATCTACCTGAACCCCACCAATTCGGCGATCCAGGGCGCCCTCAAGACCGTGTTGAACATGAAGCAGGCGGAAGAGCACTATCGCGCTGCCTTGACCTTCCAGGAGCTGAACCGCCTCGGCGAGGCGGTCAACGAGCTGAACCGGGCGGTGGAGCTTGATCCTGAGAACGCGAAGTATGTCGATACCCTGGAAAAAATCCAGAAAAAGAGGAGCGAGGCCGAGCCCGATGAAGCCCTGACCCTGGCGTCGGACAAGCCGATCACCCTGAACTTCAAGAACACGAACATCAAGGAGGTCTTCGAGCTCCTGTCCAAGCTTTCGGGCATCAACATCATGTTCGACGAGGAGATCAGGGCGCAGCCCGTGACGGTCTTTGTGAAGGATGTGTCGTTCCAGTATGCGCTCAACCTGCTCCTGTCCACGAACAAGCTCTTCATGAAGAAGGTCAGCGCCGACACGATCATCATCATTCCCAAGACAAAGGCGAAGATGGACCAGTACCAGGACCTGGTGATGAAGACATTCTACCTGAACAATGCCAAGTCAAAGGATATGGTGAACCTGCTCCGTTCCATGCTGGACACCAAGAAGGTCTATGTGAACGAGGTGCTGAACTCCATTACGGTCAGGGATACACCGGAGAAGATCAAGCTGGTCGAGAAGATCATCGCTGCGAACGACCTGAAGGAGGCTGAGGTCATCCTCGACGTGGAGATCCTCGAGATCTCGAGGACCAAAGCCCTGTCGTATGGCTGGAATTTCCAGCCGGGGCTGACGATCGGAGCCTCGGTCTCGGGGACGAAGCTGACCCCGGAAAATCCGAGCATCAGCAACGTGGGTGTCACCCAGGGGATCAGCCTGAGCCAGTTTCGGAGCGCGACGAGCGATAATATAGTCTTGACGCTTCCGAGCCTCCTCCTGACGCTGATCAAGCAGGATGCCGACGCGCAAACGCTTGCGAACCCGCGCGTCCGGGTTCTGAACAATAAGCAGGCCAAGTTCCATATTGGCGACAAGATCCCGATCCAGACAACAACGAGCCAGGCAACGGTTGCCGGGACAGTGGTCTCAACCTTCGAGTACAAGGATGTCGGCATCAAGCTGACCATCGATCCGAACGTGCACTTGAGCAACACGGTGACGCTCAAGATGAACCTGGAGATCAGCAGCCTCGGCGAGCCCATCGACTTCGGCAACAACCAGAAGCAGTACAAGTTCGGCACGCGCAATGTGGATACGACCATCAACCTGCGTGATGGCGAGACCGTGATCATCGGCGGGTTGATCAAGGACGAAGAGCGGAAGAGCAGCAACAAGGTCCCCCTGCTGGGAGATATCCCGGTGGTCGGGAAGCTCTTTTCGCGGAGCGACGACGGCACGATCAAGACGGACATCCTCATGTCAATCACGCCCAACATCGTTCGTCCTCTCGAGCTGCCCGACAAGGACCACCAGTCGTTCTGGTCGGGCACGGAAGAGGCGTACGATGTCAAGCCGGTCTTCACCAGCGCTGGCAAGAGCTCGAAACCGGCCGAAAAGGCTCTGGAGAAGACCGCGGTGCTCGATGCGCTCGCGAAGCGCGAACAGCAGGCCCCGCAGAAGCCGCCCGAAGCAAAGGCGGAGGTCCCCGAGGCGGCGAGTGCAGCTGCGGTGCTCGAGATTAAACCGGGAGAGATGGCCGCAGCGGTGGGGCAGGAGGCAAGGTTCGAACTGTCCGTGGCCGGCGTCAGGGACCTCTATGGTGCGATCATTACGCTCAGCTACGATCCTAAGATCGTGGATTTCAAGGCCGCGGCCGAAGGGGCCTTCCTGAAAAAGGACAATCAGCAGACGTCGTTCCTCTTCTCGAACAATCTCAAGGCGGGGACCGTGGACATCTATATCACCCGCATAGGCGATGTGGGCGGCATCGAGGGGACAGGGAACCTTTGTACCGTCCTGTTGCAGGGAAAATCGGTTGGAACGAGCCCAGTTATGTTCAAGAGCGTCAAGCTGGGGAACTACAACCGTGAGCAGATCAAAGCGGACGTCAGAGCAGCGAAGATCGTGGTAAAATAGGTGCGGCATGAGTTGACCGCCGAATTGAAATGTGAAGATGGTCATGCCGAAAGATGTTGTATGCGCAACCTCCGATCTTCCATGATGGACAAACGAGGCCTTACTCTCGTAGAAATGCTCGTGGTCATCGCGATCGTCAGTATCCTGGCGGCGGCGGTCATGCCTCTTTCGCGCATGACCGTGAAACGGGTGAAGGAAATCGAGCTTCGGAGCGGCCTGCGGACGATCCGGTCGGCGATTGATGCGTTCCGCAAGGACTGTGAACCGACAGCGAAAAAGCTTTCGACGGATTACTGCAAGGCAGACCAGGATTACTATCCTGAATCACTGGAGCAGCTAACCCAGCCGCTGAAGCTCGCCGGTCCGGGTGACAAGACAAGGAAATATTTGCGCCGGATCCCTCGCGACCCCATGATGACGTCAAGCTACGACGGCGATGCGAACGGCTGGGGGCTCCGTTCCTACAGCGATGCCCCCGATTCGACGCAGTGGGGAGGGGGGAACGTGTATGATGTGTATTCGAAGAGCGAGGCAGTTGCCCTTGACGGGACGAAGTATAGTACGTGGTGAATCCAGGAACGAGCATGATTCCCGTAGCATACTGCTACGGGACAAGCGAGCGATGAGGATAAACAGGTATCTTAGGATCGAAGCTCCATGTCATTATCTTCAGGGAGCTTAAATCCAGGAGCGGGCACAATTCCCGCAGCATACTGTTACGGGACAAGCGAGCGATGAGAATAAATAACTTCCCTGATGATCGAAGATTCAAAGCCTTTGGCTGCAGGGAGCTTCAGAGTATCAGAAGAACGGGGACCGATGACGGACAGAACTGAACGCAAAGAACTGAAGGACCGGCGGAGTGTCGGGACCGTCCGCAGCCTGTCCAACCGCGGCTTCACGATCCTGGAGCTCATGATCGTGCTGGCGATCATCGGTATCCTGGTCACGATCGCGCAACCGAACCTGAAGACCTCCATCACCCGGGCCAGAGAGGCCGTGCTGCGTGAGGACCTGTTCCAGATGCGGGATGCCCTTGACCAGTTCTATGCCGACAACGGAAAGTATCCCTCCCGGCTTGAGGACCTCGTCAGCCAGTCGGAGAAGTCCAAAAGCTATCTGCGCAGCATTCCGAAGGACCCCTTCACCGGCGCCCCGGACTGGATCACCGTTGCTCTTGATACCGAGGACGGCGGCGTTTTCGACATTCACAGCGCCAGTCCCCTTGTCGCAACGGACGGGACCGCCTACAACACCTGGTAGACCATCACTTCTCCGTTTTTTCAAGGAATTCCGCGGAAAAAAAGCTTGCAAGCCCCCGGTAAAATCAGTAATATAACGGCGTGAAAAAACTGAAGAATTTTCTGAAGAAAAACTTCATCACCGGTCTTCTCGTGCTGGTCCCTGTGGGCGTGACCATCATTGTGCTCAAGGGCCTGCTCGGGTGGATCGACAACATCCTGGGGGACATACCCGGGGAAGTGATCGGGATCCGATTTCCAGGTCTCGGCATCATCACCCTGATCCTGTTCATCCTCGTCGTTGGCATCATCTCCGCCAACTATTTCGGGAACCGGATCGTCCGCTACTGGGACGAGCTCATGCAGAAGGTGCCCCTGGTGCGCGGGGTGTATTCCACGGTCAAGCAGGTGATGGAGACGTTCTCCGTCAAGCAAAACTTCCACGGCGTGGCTCTCGTGGAGTATCCGCGCAAGGGGTGCTACAGCATCGGGTTCGTGACCGGTGACGTCCCGGGCGAGTCCGTGGGGCTCATCGGAAAGTACGAGACGGTCTTTGTGCCGACGACCCCCAACCCCACGGCGGGGTTCCTCCTCATGCTCCCGGAGGCGGAAGTGCACCATCTCGACATGTCGGTGGAGCAGGGCATGAAGTTCATCATCTCTCTCGGCCTCGTGTCGCTCTCCGAACGGGAAGCCTTGAAATTGAAGCGACAGGTCGCCAGAGGGGGCAACCCATGAGACCCACGGTGATCATCCTCGCGGCGGGCCTGGGGACGCGCATGCGGTCAGCCCTGCCCAAGGCCCTCCATCTGCTTGCGGGCAAGGAGCTCATCCGGTATGTCCTGGACGCGGTCAAGCCGCTCGGGCCGGGGAAGACCGCCGTCGTATTGGGACATCAGGCCGACCGCGTCCGGGAGGCCATGGACGGCTATGCCGTTGAGATCGTCCACCAGGCCGAACAGCTCGGTACCGGCCACGCCGTGCGGCAGGCCGTAGATATCATCGCCGCGGCGGAGGGACCGGTCGTCGTGCTGTGCGCCGACACGCCGCTCCTCACGCCGGGAACGCTGATCTCCCTGATCGAGGCACATTCCCGGGCAAAGGCCGCGGTCACGGTGATGACCGCCATGGCCGAGGACCCTGCGGGGTACGGGCGGGTGGTGCGCGGGAGGTCCGGCGTCATGCGGATCGTGGAGGAAAAGGATGCCACGGCTGCGCAGAAGAAGATCCGGGAAGTGAACGCCGGCATCTACTGCTTCGAAAAGAAGTTCCTGCTGTCGGCGCTCGGCGGCATCAGGAACAGGAACGCCCAGGGCGAGTACTATCTTCCCGATACGATCGCCCTTGCGCGGAAGAAAAAGCTGAAGGTCGCCGCTGTCCTGTGCACGGACCCCGACGAGGCCATGGGCATCAATTCTCGCTTCGACCTGAGCCAGGCGGAGATGGTCCTGCAGGCCAGGACCAACCTGCGCTGGATGCTGGAAGGCGTCACCTTGCCGGACCCGGCCACGGTCTTCATCGGCGCCGACGTGGTCATCGGCAGGGACTCCATCGTGTATCCCAACGTGCGGCTGGAGGGGAATACGACGCTGGGCGAAGGGTGCTCCGTGTATCCCGGGTCCCGCATCGTGGACAGCGCCCTCGGCAGCGGCGTTGTGATCAAGGACTGCTGCGTCATCGAGGACAGCAGGATCGAGGACAGGGCCTCCGTGGGTCCCTTCGCCCATCTCCGGCCCGGCACCGTCCTCGGCGCTGGCTCGCGCGTCGGCAATTTCGTCGAGGTCAAGAAGTCCGTCATCGGCGAGGGAAGTAAGGCGAACCACCTGGCCTATCTGGGCGACGCCACCATCGGGAGGAACGTGAACATCGGCGCCGGAGTGATCACCTGCAACTATGACGGGTATCAGAAGCACCAGACCGTCATCGAGGACGGCGTGTTCGTGGGAAGCGACGCCCAGCTCGTTGCGCCGGTCCGGATCGGCAGGGACGCGCTCGTAGCCGCCGGCACCACGGTGACCCGCGACGTGCCGGCGGAAGCGATGGTCATCAGCCGCGTGCCCCAGGAGGTCCGGGAAGGCGTGGCAGGCCGCCGGAAGAGGATGAAGCAAAAAAAAGGAACAAGGTGAAAGGAAAAAAAACCATAAAGGCGTTACCCGTCTTTTTTCATTTTGCGTTGAGCATATTAGATTGGAGTTGAGCGACCATGTGCGGCATCATCGGTTATACCGGCAATGAATCTGCAGTCCCCATCCTGATCGAGGGTCTGAAGAAGCTCGAGTACCGCGGCTACGACTCCTCGGGCGTTGCCATACTGCAGAACGGCAGGCTCGAGCTCCGCAGGGCGGTGGGCAAGCTCCAGAACCTCGAATCGGTCCTCCGGAGCGACACCCTGACCGGGACCATGGGGATCGGCCACGTGCGATGGGCCACCCACGGAAGGCCGTCGGAGGAGAACGCGCATCCCCACCGTGCGGGCAGCGTCGTGGTGGTCCATAACGGCATCATCGAGAACTATACGGCGCTCAAAAAGGACCTCATGGCCCGGGGACGCGTGTTCCTGTCGGAGACCGACACCGAGGTCATCGCCCACCTGATCGACAGCATCGCCGCGACGGGGACGGGCCTCGAGGAGGCCGTGCGGGAAGCGGCGCGTCATCTGGTAGGCGCCTATGCCATCGCGGTCATCGACGAGCGGACGCCGGACATCGTTGTCGGCGCGCGCAAGGGGAGCCCGCTCGTGGTGGGGCTGGGCCAGGGGGAGTTCTTCCTGGCCTCGGACATCCCGGCGATCCTCCACCGCACGCGCGACGTGCTGTTCCTCAACGACGATGAGATGGCGGTCCTGTCGGCGGAGGGGGTCCGCATCACCGATCTCAGGGGCAACGAGGTCTCCCGCGAGGTCACGCGCGTGCTCTGGAACCCGGTCATGGCCGAGAAGGGCGGCTACCGCCACTTCATGCTGAAGGAGATCCACGAACAGCCGCGCGCCATCATGGACACGATCCGCGGGAGGATCTCGCAGGACAGGGGCGTCGTCCACCTCGAGGAGATCGGCATCGCCCGGGAGCGTTTCACCGCCATCAAGAAGATCTTCATCGTTGCCTGCGGCACGTCCTGGCACGCCGCGCTGGTGGGGAAGTTCATCATCGAGGAGATGACGGCCGTTCCCACCGAGGTCGACATCGCGTCGGAATTCCGGTACCGCAAGCCGCTGGTGAGCGGCGACACGCTCCTGATTGCCATCACCCAATCGGGCGAGACTGCCGACACGCTGGCGGCCATGCGCGAGGCAAAGGCGCGCGGCGCCACGGTACTGACCATCTGCAATGTGGTCGGCTCCACGGCGAGCCGCGATGCCGACGGCGTGGTCTATACCCATGCCGGTCCGGAGATCGGCGTTGCGTCGACCAAGGCCTTCACCGCCCAGCTCACCGCGCTCTATCTCTTTGGGCTCTTCCTTGGCAGCCTGCGGGGCGTCTTGTCGCCGGACGATATCCGGAAAAAGCTGGCGGATCTCGTGCATGTCCCGGCGCTGGTGGAGCAGTGCCTCGAGCAGAACGACGCCATCGAACAGGTCGCCCGGCGCTTTTTCCAGGCCGCTGATTTCCTGTACCTGGGGCGGGGGCCGAACTATCCGGTCGCCCTGGAAGGCGCACTGAAGCTGAAGGAGATATCCTACATCCACGCCGAAGGCTATCCCGCGGGCGAGATGAAGCACGGTCCGATCGCGCTCATCGACGAGAAGATGCCCGTGGTCGTCCTTGCGGGCAGGAACAATGTCTATGAGAAGGTCCTCGCGAACATCCAGGAGGTGAAGGCCCGGAGCGGCATCGTCATCGCCGTTGCAAATGACGGGGACCCCGAGATCGCGAAACTGGCGGACCACGTCATTACCGTGCCGCGGACCAGCCCGCTCCTGCAGCCCATCGTCATGTCCATCCCGCTTCAGCTCCTTGCATACCACATCGCCGTGCTCCGGGGCGCCGACGTGGACCAGCCACGGAACCTGGCGAAGAGCGTGACAGTGGAGTAACGATTGCGGATTGCGAATTTCGTAGTGAAAAGATTTTTAAATCCGCAATCTACAACCCGCAATCCGAAATGAACCGCATGGACTATCTCAACGACCTCAACCCTCCCCAGCGCGAAGCCGTCCTGCACGGCGACGGGCCGCTCCTGATCCTTGCCGGCGCGGGCAGCGGCAAGACGCGCGTGATCACCTGCCGGATCGCGCACCTGATCCGGGAGCGGGGCGTTCATCCGGGCAACATCCTTGCGGTGACGTTCACGAACAAGGCGGCCACGGAGATGCGGGAGAGGCTGGAACGCCTGCTCGCCATGCCGCTCCGGGGTCTCTGGATCAGCACGTTCCACGCGGCATGTGTCCGGATCCTCCGCCAGTATATCAACGCGCTGGGCTACAAGAAATCTTTCGTGATCTACGACGAAACGGACCGTTCGTCGCTGATCAAGACCTGCATGCAGGACCTGCGGATCGACGACAAGCATTATCAGCCCCGGGCCGTCATCGCGCGCATCAGCGCCCTCAAGAACAACCTGACGGACCCCGAGCAGTTCGCCAAGAGGAGCGCGGGATTCGGCTTCGACGACGCCGTGTACCGGATCTACAGCCTTTACAACGAGCGCCTGAAAGAATCGGGCGGCGTGGATTTCGACGACCTGCTGATGCTCACGGTCCGGCTCATGGAGCGGCACCCGGACGTGCTCGCGTACTACCAGCAGCTGTTCCACCACGTCCTGATCGACGAGTACCAGGACACCAACCACGCGCAGTACCGGCTCGTGCGGCTTCTGACCGCGAAGAGCAGGAGCCTGTGCGTGGTGGGCGACGACGACCAGAGCATCTACAAGTTCCGGGGCGCTGACATCACGAACATCCTGAACTTCGAGAAGGACTATCCGGACACGACGATCATCAAGCTGGAGCAGAACTACCGCTCCACGGAGAACATCCTCGGCGCGGCCAGCGCGGTCGTGAAGCGGAACCTGGGCAGGAAGGACAAGACGCTCTGGACGAGCCGCCGCGGCGGGGAACAGATCCTCTGCTACACCGCCGTGGACGAAAAGGACGAGGCTCGCTTCATCTGCCGGAACATCGAGCGGTTCATCGACGACGGTGGGGCGCTTGCGGAGATCGCGGTCCTCTACCGAACCAACGCACAGTCCCGCGCCCTCGAGGACGCGCTCCGGAACCGCGGCATCGCGTACCGGATCTTCGGCGGGCTCCGGTTCTACGACCGCAAGGAGATCAAGGACATCATCGCCTACCTCCGGGTCCTGCACAATCCGGCGGACGCGGTCAGCCTGCGCCGCATCATCAATGTCCCTGCCCGCGGCATCGGCGACACGACCGTGGACAGGCTCGAACGGACGGCCCAGCAAAAGGGCGTCTCGCTCTACGAGGCGGCGATGGACCCGGCCGGTGCCGATGTCTCGACGGCCGCGGCGCGGAAGCTCGGAGAGTTCACCGGCATGATGGAGCGGCTCCGTGCCGGGCTTGACGGCCTGATCCTGACCGACCTCGTCCGGAAGGTCATCGAGGACTCAGGCTACGTGCGGTCCCTGGAAGAGGAGCGGACCATCGAGGCGAGGATCCGGATCGAGAACCTGACCGAGCTGCTCACGGCGACCGAGGATTTCCAGGAGCAGAACCGCGTGGCCACGCTTCCCGCGTTCCTGGACCAGGTGGCGCTGATCACCGACATGGAACAGCAGTCGGCAGGGGAAGGGAAGGGGAGAACGACGGCGAACAGCGTAACGCTCATGACCCTGCACAATGCCAAGGGGCTGGAATTCCCGGTGGTGTTCATGGCAGGGATGGAAGAAGGCCTGTTCCCCCATGCGCGCTCGGCCGAAAGCGAGGAGGAGTTGGAAGAGGAGCGGAGGCTCTGCTACGTGGGCATGACGCGGGCGAAGGAGCGGCTCATCCTGACCCACGCGTCGGAGCGCAGGATCTACGGTTACCCTCAGGCGAACCTCATCTCACGGTTCGTCGAAGAGATCCCCGCAGAGCTGATCGAGCGGGAAGGGATGTCGGTCCTCATGTCAAACACGGGCAAGCGGTATGTCCACTGGGAGGACGCCATCGCCCCTGACCATCTGCCGTCGGTTTCTGCGAACGCAGAGCGCAAGGCGGCGGGCAGACCGCTAACCGCAGCAGGAGCAACGGCCGGCGACAAGACCCCGTACTACAACGGAGCTGTCGTGAAGCACGCGAAGTTCGGCATCGGGACGGTCCAGCGCTCGGTAGGCGCCGGGGATGACCTGAAGATCAGCGTCAGCTTCCCCGGCCACGGGGTGAAGACCCTGGCGGTGAAGTACGCTAACCTTGAAGTGATATGAATCAGGTTTAGACACAGATAAAGGCGGAGAAAGGCTTTGAAAAGGCATGATGTAATCCGCCTTTATCGCGGACTTTCTCAGTGTCAATCAGTATCAACAAATTAGGCCGTTGATCTTGACGTAAAATTAATCCGCCTTTATCATAGCTTCTCTCAGTGGAAATCAGTGTCAAAGATTTGAGGGACCCATTATGAAGATCTCGAAACAGGAAGTCGAGCATGTGGCGAAGCTGGCGAGGCTGGAGCTTTCGGAGCAGGAGAAGGAAAAGCTTACGGACCAGCTTTCGAACATCCTTACCTATGTGGAGACGCTGAACTCGCTGGACACGAAGGGCGTTGAACCGACCTCCCATGTCCTCGACCTCAAGAACGTGATGCGCGACGACGTGGCCGTGCCGGGCCTTACCCAGGAACAGGCCCTGGCGAACGCGCCGGACAAGGCAGCGGGGCATTATAAAGTGCCGAAGATCATCGAATAGATTGCGGATCTCGGATCGCCGGTCGCGGATCGTGAAGCGACCGCGGCGAACTCTTTGTGCTCGTTCCGCGATCCGAAATTCGCAATCCACAATCTAAGGGAGACCCATGTTACGACTGATGCTGCGATCGAAGATCCACCGGGCCACGGTGACGGACGCGAACCTGGAATACGAGGGGAGCCTGACCGTGGACCCCCTGCTGCTTGAGGCGGCAGGCATCCTGCACTACGAGCAGGTGAGCGTCTCGAACCTGAACAACGGCGAGCGCTTTGAGACCTACGTGATCCCCGGCAAGCGCGGCTCCGGCGACATGGTCCTGAACGGGCCCACGGCGCGCAAGGGCGCGAAGGGGGACAAGGTCATCGTCTTCTGCTATGAGTACTATAGCGAACAGGAGCTCAAGACCTTCAAGCCCCGGATCATCATGGTCGACGACCAGAACAGGATAAAGGAGTAGCAATGGACCTCTTTTCCCTCACGGTCAACGAACTGAGCGGCCTGCTTGCGAAGGGCGAGACCACTTCACGGGCCGTGACCGAGTCCGTCCTGGAGCGGATCAAGGCCGTGGACAGCAAGGTCCGGGCGTATATCACGGTCACCGGCAACGCTGCGCTTGCGCAGGCAGACAGGGCGGACAGGGACCGCAAGGCCGGCACAGCATCGCCCGTGCTCGGCATCCCCGTTGCCATCAAGGACAATATGTGCACCGCAGGCGTACGGACGACCTGCGCATCGAAGATCCTCGGCAATTTCGTTCCTCCCTACGATGCCACGGTCGTCGGCAGGCTCGTCCAGGCGGGGACGGTGATGCCCGGCAAGGTCAACATGGATGAGTTCGCCATGGGTTCGTCCACGGAGAATTCGGGCTTCTTCGCCACGAAGAACCCCTGGGACCTTGAACGCATCCCCGGCGGGTCCAGCGGCGGGTCCGCGGCAGCGGTGGCAGCGGGCGAGTGCATCGCCGCGCTGGGGTCCGACACGGGCGGCTCCATACGGCAGCCGGCTGCCTGCTGCGGCATCGTTGGCCTCAAACCCACCTACGGCAGGGTCTCGCGTTTCGGCCTCGTCGCCTTTGCCTCGTCCCTGGACCAGATCGGCCCGCTCACCAAGGATGTGACCGATTCCGCCATCATGATGAACGCCATCGCGGGCCATGACCCGAAGGACTCGACGTCCGCCGATGTGCCGGTCCCGGATTTCCGGTCGTCGCTGGTCAAGGATGTGAAAGGCATGAAGGTCGGCATCCCGAAGGAGTACTTCATCGAGGGCATGGACCCCGAGGTTGACAAGGCTGTCCGGGACGCGGTCAGGACGCTCGAGGGCCTCGGCGCCAAGGTCGTGGACGTCACCCTGCCGCACACCGGCTACGCCGTGGCCACGTATTACATCCTCGCCACCTCCGAGGCGAGCTCGAACCTCGCCCGCTACGACGGGGTCAAGTACGGCTTCCGCGCCGAGGGTGCAAAGGACCTCCTGGACCAGTACATGAAGTCCCGCAGCCAGGGCTTCGGACCCGAGGTAAAGCGCAGGATCATGCTCGGCACCTACGCGCTCTCGGCGGGCTACTACGAGGCCTACTACAAGAAGGGACAGCAGGTTCGCACGCTGATCAAACGGGACTTCGACGAGGCCTTCAAGACCGTTGATGTGATCGCCACGCCCACGGCGCCGACTGCCGCGTTCAGGATCGGGGAGAAATCTTCGGACCCGCTCCAGATGTACCTGTCGGACATCTTCACCATCAGCGTGAACCTGGCCGGCATTCCCGGCATCTCCATCCCCTGCGGGTTCACGAAGGGCAACCTCCCCATCGGACTCCAGCTGCTCGGCAGGCACTTCGACGAGGCCTCGGTCCTGCGCGCGGCCTTCGCGTACGAGCAGGCGACGGATTGGCATAAGAAAAGGCCGAAGATATCATGATTTGCCACAGAGCCGCAGAGGGCACGGAGAAGACCGAAGAGCATATGTTGACAGGATCAACGGGATACCATCGCAACATGAGCTTTGTTGGTGCAGCGAACGGATAGGACCTTTACTCGGTAAGATTTACCGTATGTCTCCGTGCCTCCGTGGCGGATGTTCCTGAAAGGATGATACGATGAAATACGAAGCAGTCATCGGACTGGAGGTGCACGCGCAGCTCCAGACCAACACCAAGATCTTCTGCGGCTGCGAGACAGCGTTCGGCGAGGAGGCCAACACGCGGACCTGTCCGGTCTGCATCGGCATGCCGGGCGTACTGCCGGTGCTGAACAGGAAGGCCGTGGAGTACATCATCAAGACCGGCCTGGCAACGCACTGCACCATCAGCCCCTTCAGCAGGTTCGCCCGCAAGAACTATTTCTATCCCGACCTGCCCAAGGGCTACCAGATCTCCCAGTATGAGCTGCCGCTGTGCGAGCACGGGTATGTGGAGATCGTGGTCGACGGTGCGGTCAAGCGGATCGGCATCACGCGCATCCATCTCGAGGAGGACGCAGGCAAGAATCTGCATACCTCCGAGAGCGGCGCGAGCCTGGTTGACCTGAACCGCGCCGGCACGCCGCTCATGGAGATCGTATCCGAACCCGATATCCGCACGGCCGATGAGGCCGCGGAATATCTCAAGAAGCTCCGCTCCCTCCTGCGCTATATCGAGGTGTCCGACGCCGACATGGAGAAAGGGAACTTCCGGTGCGACTGCAACGTGTCGATCCGGCCCGTGGGCGCCGGGGAGTTCGGCACCCGGGCGGAGGTCAAGAACGTCAATTCCTTCAAGTTCGTGCAGAAGGCGCTGGAATACGAGATCAAGCGCCAGGCCCAGATCCTCGACGAAGGAGGACGGGTGGTTCAGGAGACACGACTGTTCGATTCCACCAAGGGGATCACCTTCTCCATGCGGAGCAAGGAAGAGGCGCACGACTACCGGTATTTCCCCGAGCCCGACCTCGTGCCGGTGGTGACCTCACCGGCGACCGTTGAGAGCATCAGAGCGACCATCCCCGAACTGCCGGACGCAAAGCGGGAGCGGTTCGTGAAGGAGTACGGACTGCCGGAATACGACGCCGACATGCTGACCCAGAGCAGGGGGCTTGCGGCGTACTTCGAGGAGTCGGCAGCGCTTTCAGGGCAGCCCAAGGTGATCTCGAACTGGATGATGGGCGAGCTCATGCGGCTCCTGAACGCGGACAACAGGGAGATCGAGGCATGTCCGGTGAGGCCGGACCGGCTCGCCGGCATGGTCAAGATGATCACGGACGGCGTGATCAGCACCAAGATCGCCAAGACCGTGTTCGAAGAGATGTACAGGACCGGGAAGGACGCCGGGACCGTGGTACAGGAGCAGGGGCTGGTGCAGGTGTCTGACACCGGAGCGATCGAGAGGATCATCGATGAGGTGATCAAAGCCAACCCGGCACAGCATGCCGACTATAAGACGGGAAAAGATAAGCTGTTCGGATTTTTCGTAGGACAGGTGATGAAGGCGAGCAAGGGCAAGGCGAATCCGGATATCGTGAACCAGCTGCTGAAGAAGAAGCTGGCTGAATAAATTCATGATTCAAAATTCAATATGCAAGATAGAGGAGAACGGTAATGCTTGAACAGATGCGGAAACATATGAACTGGATCATGTGGATCATCCTGATCCTTGTGATCATCTCCTTCCTGTTCTTCGGGATCTATCCGTCCGACAGGGGGCGGGGCGAGGCGGCAACGGTCAATGGCGAGGTCATCACCGCCGGAGAACTGGACCGGGCATACCGGAACATGTACGAATCGTACCGCCAGATCTTCAAAGACAAGCTCACCGACGCCATGGCCAGGACCCTCCGGCAGCAGGCGCTGCGGGACCTTATCCAGAACCGGCTTCTGGTCCAGGAGGCGTCAAGGATCGGGCTTCGGGTGTCCGATGAAGAGGTCCAGGCGGCGATCATACGGACGCCGGCGTTCGCGCCGGGCGGCAGGTTCGACAAGGCCGCCTACGACCGCTACCTTGACTACATCAACGTCAAACACAGCTTGTTCGAAGAGACCCAGCGGGAATTCATGCTGAAGCAGAAGATCGAACGGATCATCGAAGATGCGGTCGATGTGACCGAGGACGAACTGAAGGCAGCGTATGCCTCCCGCAATGCCAAGGCAAAGGCCGGAGATTTTGACAAGGACCGCGAGGCATTCCGGAAGACCTATCTGGCGGAGAAAAGACGTGATGCCGTGAACGCTTACGCCCAGGCCCTCTTCAAGAAGGGCAAGATCACGATGAACCAGGCGGAGCTTGCACCGTAAACGCACCTTGCCGGAAAAACAGCGGGGCACGGCCGTGCGATCGGCCGTGCCCCTTTTAATTGGATCTTCTCCCTGTTAAGTGGGCAAAATATACCAGACAAGGGCCGGGTTTTTGCATATCCCCTTCGCGTCCTGAATGAATTTCCTGATCCGTCTAAGGCCACGTCCGCTCGCCCGCGCAAACTCGGCCTGCGGCCTCAGACATGCGCGTTCGCCCTGCGGGACGCTTCCTTAGGCCAAGACGGGTGCCTAGGAAATTTATAGGGCCGCTCCGGGGACATGCGGGGTTTGGGTAAAAGCCGATGCTTTTGCCTTTCCAGAAGCCCCTGCATCCCGTGAAAAGGTCTGTGCACAAGCATGCGCAAGCGGTCACGGTCGGTCACATCACGAAGCCAAGCAGACACGGCTGAACCCGGTTTAACGGGCGAGGGGAAGTGCTGCTTTGCCCGATGAATATTGATATCAGTACCAGCCCTGCATGCCTGCACAGAGCTGTGAACCGGGTTGCAAAAAAAGAAAGTGAATTATGCTTGTACCTTAACCGCAGAGTTCGCTGAGGATGCAGAGAAGAAACAGACCTGAGAGCAATTAACAAGGATTAAAGTCTTTTCTCCGCGGTCTCTGCGTTCTCTGCGGTGAAAAGCTGTTTAAACTCTTTTGATGTCCGCCCCCAGCGCCGACAGCTTCTGCTCGATATTATCATATCCCCGATCCAGATGGTAGATGCGAGAGATCACCGTCTGCCCCCCGGCCGCGAGGCCGGCGAGGATGAGCGACGCGCTTGCCCGGAGGTCCGTGGCCATGACCGGCGCCGCCGAAAGCTTCGGCACCCCCTTCACCACGGCGCTCCTGCCTTCGACCACGATGTCGGCTCCCATGCGCCGGAGCTCGGCTACGTGCGTGAACCGGTTCTCGAAGATGGTCTCATTGATGACGCTGGTGCCGTCGGCCAGGGCCATGAGGCTCATGAACTGGGCCTGCATGTCCGTAGGGAACCCCGGATAGGGGAGCGTCTTGATGCTCACGGGCCTGATCTTCCTCTGCCCGTGAACGGTGATCGTCCCCTCGCCGGTCCTGACCTCCGCTTCTGCCTCGCCCACCTTCGTCAGCAACGCGTCAAGGTGGCCGGGATTGCACTTGGTGATCGTGATGGAGCCGCCGGTGATGGCGGCGGCGATAACGAAGGTCCCGGCCTCGATGCGGTCCGGCAGCACCGTATGGTCCATGGGCCTGAGCTTCTCGACGCCCCTGATCTTGATGACATCGGTCCCCGCTCCTTCGATCTTCGCACCCATCCCGATGAGGGCATGGGCGAGATCCACCACCTCGGGCTCCCGGGCGGCATTTTCCAGGACCGTTTCGCCCTCGGCGAGGCTGGCCGCCATCATGAGGTTCTCGGTGCCGGTCACGGTCACGATGTCGAAATAGATATGGGCGCCCTTGAGACGCCGAGCCTCGGCCACGACGTAGCCGTGTTCGATGGCGACCTTCGCCCCCATCTTCTCGAGCCCCATGATATGGAGGTTGACCGGCCGGGCGCCGATGGCGCAGCCGCCGGGGAGCGATACCCGGGCCCTGCCGAAGCGGGCCACCAGGGGCCCAAGCACCAGCACGGACGCGCGCATGGTACGCACGAGGTCGTACGGCGCTTCGGGGTTGTTCAGCTTCGATGAGTCGAGGACGACCCGGTTGTCCTTCAGCTCGAAGGCGACCCCCATGTTCCGGAGGATCCTGCCGAGCGTTGTGACATCGACGAGCGCCGGAACGTTGGCGGTCCTGTGCTCGCCTTCGCACAGGAGCCCTGCCGCGATGATGGGTAGCGCCGCGTTCTTGGCCCCGCTGATGGCGACCTCGCCCTTGAGCTTCCTGCCGCCGTTGATGATGATGGATTTCATGATAGTATCAGCTTGTCAGCCTGCAGGCCTGCCAGCTTGCAAGCACGTGCTACTTCTTTTCAGCTATGATCACCCGCTCGATTCCCGCCAGGTCCTTCAGGACCTCGATCGACCCGTACCGGCCGGTTCCCTCGACGATCTTTTTGAGTGCTTCCGTCTGGCCGATCCCTATCTCCATGACAAGCGAACCGACCGACCGCAAGAATTCCGGCGCCTGCCGGACGATCCGCTCTGCGACCTCGGTGCCCTCCGGCCCGGCGACGAGCGCCAGCTCGGGCTCAAAGTCCCGCACCTCGGGCTGGAGCGTCGGCAGTTCATCGCTCCGGATATACGGCGGGTTCGCGGTAATGATGTCGACGCCGCCCGCGAGGTCCAGCTCCTCGAAGGGACCGAACAGGTCTCCTTCGAGAAAACGGATCCGGTCAGCAACGCCGTTCTGCTGTGCGTTCTGCCGGGCGATCTCCAGCGCTTTCTCCGACCGGTCAACGGCGAATACGCGGGCTTGCGGCAGTTCCTTCGCGATGCTGATAGCGATGCACCCGGAGCCGGTACAGAGGTCGATGATGACCGGAGATGTTGCTAGTGCCGCCGCCTTTACCGATGCCTCGACCACGAACTCGGTCTCGGGACGCGGGATGAGCACGGCGGGAGCCACTTTGAAGGGGAGACCCCAGAACTCCTGGATGCCGGTGATGTACTGGAGCGGCTCACGCACGGACCGCCGGTCGATGCTCATCTCGTATATGCGCAGGCCCTGGCTGTCGAGCTGGTCCTGCATATGGATAAGGATCCAGGCGCGGTCCCGGCCCACGGCATGGCAGAGGAGGACCTCTGCGTCAAGCCGTGCGTTCGGCACCGCGTGCGCCGACAGCCGGCCGGCTGCTCTCTGTATCGCTTCAGCGATGGTCACGTTCTCAAGGGCCGAAGGCGGGAGGATGGGACAAAAACCGGATCTGTCTCATCTTCCCACCTACTGCTCATTTCACTTCCATCTGCTGCAGCCGCTCCGCGTTGTCGTGTGCGGTCAGGGCGTCGATGAACTCATCGATGTCGCCGTCCATGACCGCGTCGATCTTGTACAGTGAGATGCCGACGCGGTGGTCCGTGACCCGGCTCTGGGGGAAGTTATAGGTCCGGATCTTCTCGCTCCGGTCTCCGGTGCCCACCTGGGCCTTGCGGTCCTTGGCGGCTTCGGCATCTTGCCTCTCCCGCTCCTTCTCCAGCAGCCGCGAGCGGAGGATCTTCATGGCCTTCTCGCGGTTCTTGAGCTGAGACCGCTCGTCCTGGCAAGCG
>JAAXXJ010000200.1 GCA_013334545.1 Nitrospirota bacterium
TGAATAGAAAGTGATGATTTTGGACAACGTCCCTCTATCCTCTTCCCAGCCGCCTACCAGAGGCCGGGGAGGAGGCGGTAGCGCACCAGGGCGACATAGCTCGACCATCCGACATCTTGAGAGAGTGTCCGCTCTTCGGCACGGGTTGCACGCCCGACAGCCCGGTCGGTCCCTGCATGGTCAGCACGGAAGGCAGCTGCTCAGCCTATTATAAATATGGTCATCGGTAAGGGATCATCATCACCTAGCCATGGATAAGATACTTCTGGGACACGGCAGCGGCGGAAAACTGATGCATGCTCTCATCAATGAGCACTTCAGTCCCGTCTTCGGGAACAGCGGGGCAGGCGACTCCGCCGTCGTGGGAGTACGGTCGCAGACGCTCGCCTATACGACCGATTCCTACGTCGTGTCGCCGCTCTTCTTTCCCGGCGGCAATATCGGCGACCTCGCGGTCTGCGGCACGGTGAACGACCTGTCCGTGGCAGGCGCAGAGCCTCTGTACCTTACCGCAGGGTTCATCATCGAGGAGGGTTTCCCGATGGCGGACCTCAAGAGGATCATCGCAAGCATGGCGTCCGCTGCAAAACGTGCGGGGGTGAAGATCGTGGCCGGCGACACCAAGGTCGTGAACAGGGGAAAAGCGGATGGTGTGTTCATCAATACCTCGGGGATCGGGGTTCTAGAAAACGGCATCGACATCTCGCCGAAGAACATCCGGGAAGGTGATGCGGTCATCATCAGCGGTGAGCTCGGGAACCACGGCGTCGCGATCCTTGCCGAACGGAACGGACTGACCTTCGAACCTCCCGTCGTGAGCGACACCCGGCCGTTGAACGGCCTGGTCAGGGCCATGTACCAGGCGACCAGCAGGATCAGGTTCATGCGAGACCCTACGCGGGGAGGCCTTGCCACGACGCTGAAGGAGGCGGCTCTGGAGTCGGGCCTCTGCATCCGCATTCGCGAACAGTCACTTCCCGTTCCGCCGCCGGTATCAGGAGCGTGCAGCCTGCTGGGTCTCGACCCGCTCTATGTAGCGAACGAAGGTATCCTTACAGCGGTTGTGGACCCCGTTGATGCTGACAGGATCGTGGCCGCGATGCGAGCGCACGAGCATGGCAGGAGCGCCGCGGTCATTGGGACCGTCGACCGGTCTGCCCCCGGCATGGTGCTGCTCGAGACAGCCATCGGCGGCAGCCGCATCCTGGACATGCTTCCCGGAGAGATGCTGCCGAGGATCTGCTGAGTCCGGCAGCGAGAGCATTCCCCGCATCATGTTGCGGCGGGCCTGAACGTTGTCCGGACGATATCTCATTCCGCGGGAGGGAATCACCATGATCGCAACCGGCGGTCCGGTCTCCTCCTATCGTCGTTTCTGGATCCCCGAACTTGTCACCCTCGTGGTCCTTTCCTGCGCCACGCTCATCCTCTTCGCGGTAAGCGATTTGGACATCGCTGCAGCGCGATGGTTCTATCACCCCCAGCTTCCCGATCCCTGGCCCGTGGCATCTGAACCCCTTTGGAACCTTTTCTACCGCTCCGCCCCCTGGATCACCGGCTCTCTCGCTGTAGCGGGTACCACGGCTCTTATCGGAGGTTTGCTCAAAAAGGAAGCGCGAGCGTTCAGGACATACGGCCTCTTCATCCTGCTCTGCGTGGCGATCGGCCCCGGACTGATCGTCAACGGCATCCTAAAGGACAATTGGGGTCGCGCCCGTCCCCGCCAGATCGTCGAATTTGGAGGAAGGCATGAGTATACCCAGCCGCTGGTCCCCGCGTCGGCACACGGTAAATCCTTCCCCTGCGGCCATTGTTCAGTGGGATATCTTTACGCCTTCGGCTGGTGGCTCTTGCGCAGGAGGCATCCGAAGATTGCCTCACTGTCGCTTGTCACCGGCCTCACGCTCGGCACGATGCTTGGATTCGGTCGCATGGCAGCGGGCGGCCATTTCCTATCGGACAATATCTGGTCAGGTCTGATCGCTCTCGGCGTCGCTCACACGCTCTATTACTACATCCTTCGCATTCCGGCGAGGGAAGATTCCGTCTCGACGCTCTATCCGCTCCTCGAACGCGACCGCAGATTCAGGATCGCCGCATTCGCCGGTGCCGCGGTCCTCGGCGTCGGGATCCTGATCGGCGGCGTCGTTGCCAGCCCCCATTATCTGGACCTGCACTACCGGACCCGGCTGTCGAATTATCCCATAAAGCCGGAGCTGATCGAGATCACCGCGGGCAGGCTCGATGTGGAGCTCGTCCTGATCTCTGATGAGCGGGAGCGGGTGGAAAGCAGCGGAGCAATCCGGGGTTTCGGACTGCCGACCAACGACCTGCAGGTTCACTGACAATACGTTGAAGAGCCGATACCGCATCTGCAGTGCAGTATCGTAGAGAAGGGATGGTTCCCTGACCTGGACGGCATCGCGCGGTTTATGCTCCCCGGCGATGGCCTTAAGAAGATCATCGTCAGATTAGAACAAGGCGATATCACCGTTGATAAAGGGAGGCCAGCTGACAGGGCAAGCGGCGCTCACCCGGAATTGGTCCTGCAGACATCAGACGGCACAGTACAGGAGCTCAGTCACTCGCTAGAACGGAACACGTCTAACGAATGATTGCGCTTCCGTTTCATCATTGCACAATCAAGAAATACTTCATCGTCGTTGTGAGTTATGCTATAGTTATGCCTTGCGGGATGTCGCCGGATCTTGCAGGGTCTCGAAGGAAAGCAGCATGGTAGATGTCGGTTGATTAATCACTTCTTGTCATTCCAGGCTAGGCCGGATATCAGGCGTTCGGGAAGTAGTGTGCACATATGCATATATCCCCGGAGAAACCAGAAGTTATCGTATGATACGATTGCAATGGGTGGCTTGATCACAGAGTATCCAACTGCAGACTACCGTTCGTTTCAATGACTTTTTCTTTCCTCGCTCCGCGAGGGATGAGCCCTACATGCGGAACATCAGGTGAGGTTGTTGCGACATGTATAATCTCGTCAGCTTCTGCGGGATCTTTGTACTGATGGCGGTCGCATGGGCGCTGTCCACGGACCGGAAGATCGTGAACTGGCGGGTCGTGGTCTGGGGGACGGCTCTCCAGCTCCTGTTCGCAGCGGTCATCTTCCTGGTCCCGGCGGGCACCAAGATCTTTTTGGTCATCAATGCCTCGGTTGACAAGGTGCTGGAGAGCGCCACGGCGGGAACGAAATTCCTGTTCGGCAGGCTTGCTCTTCCCCCCGGCATGAAGAACGAGATGGGCGAGGAGTCCCTCGGCTTTATTCTCGCTATCCAGGCGCTGCCCACGGTGGTGTTCTTCGCGAGCTTCATGGCGGTCCTGTACTATATCGGTGTGCTGCCCTGGCTTGTACGCATCTTCTCCCGGGCATTCACGAAACTCATGCGGATCAGCGGAGCGGAGTCCCTGTCCACGGCGGCGAACATCTTCGTGGGCGTCGAGTCGGCCACGGTCATCCGGCCGCACCTCGCTACGATGACGCGGTCGGAGCTCTGCACTATCCTGACCGGCGGCATGGCTACCATCGCGTCGAGCGTCATGGCGCTGTATGTCTTCATCCTGCAGCGGCAGTTCCCCACCATCGCGGGGCACCTAGTCTCCGCGTCGATCATCGGCGCGCCGGCGGCGATCGTCATGTCAAAGCTCATGCTTCCCGAGACGGGGAGACCGGAGACCCTCGGCATGGACCTGCATCCCCAGTATCAGAAGGAGTCAACCCTGATGGAGGCGATCATCAACGGGGCGGACGCAGGGTTCAGGCTGGTCCTCGGCATCATCGCCTTGCTGCTTGCGCTCCTGGGCCTGGTCGCGCTGCTCGATATGATCGTCTCGGGCATCGGCGGGCAGATCAACGCTCTCCTTGGCACCCACGTGGACTGGACGCTGCGGGGCCTGCTCGGTTATCTGTTCTATCCCTTTGCGCTCATCATCGGCGTCCCGCATTCGGATGCGGCGGTCGTGGCAAGGCTGATCGGAGAACGGGCGATCCTGACCGAGGTGAAATCCTATCAGGACCTGGCAGCAGCGCTTGCCGCCGGCCAGATCCACGATCCCCGATCAGCGTTGATCGCAGCATATGCGCTCTGTGGATTCGCACATATCCCTTCCGTGGCGATCTTTGTGGGCGGGACCGCTGCGCTGGCTCCATCGCGTACCGGCGACCTTGCCCGGGTCGGATTCCGATCGCTTGCTGCAGCAACGCTGGCGTGCCTTATGATCGCGGCGGTCGCTGGGACGTTCTTCACCGGCGGCTCGATCTTGATGGGACATTAGACAACAAGCGCTGCTGTCATATAGAAACTGCCTGAGAGAAAGTCACGGGAATATCCTATGGAAAAAAGACCGACGATACTCGGGCTCCTGGGAGCCATCTGGGGGCTGGGAGGGGTCCTGGCGCTGCTTCTGAGTGCCTGCTTGAGGCTCTGGCCGAAGGCTGTCGATGCATTTACCCAGCCTTTCGCCTGGTATCACTGGGTATCATTGGTCGTCGTCGTCCTCGGCATGGCCTATGCCGAAGGTTACAAAGGTTTCCAGAAGGCCTTTTCCCCGCGCACGGCAGCGCGGGCGCGCCATCTGCGGCAGAACCCCCGCATCGATCATGTCATCCTGGCGCCGTTCTTCTGCATGGGATATTTCCATGCAACGAGGCGCAGGAAGATCACATCCATATCCCTTACGCTGGGCATCATCGTTCTTATCGTCATGGTCGGTTTCGTTTCACAACCTTGGAGGGGGATCATTGACGCCGGTGTGGTCCTCGGACTGGGATGGGGGATCATCTCGCTGATCATATTCAGCATCCAGGCCTTTGGTGCCGGGGAATTCGGGTATTCCCCTGAAGTGCCCACGAAGGACGGGTAACATGGAAAATACGGTGCGCGAAATACAAGAGATACCTGGCTCCGTTGTCGTTTTTATGATCGGACAGACCTGCATGAACCTGGAGGCGAGCGAGGTCGTTGAGATCAAGGCGATCAGGAGTGCGCCGAGCTATCCTGATGTGATACCGAAACAGAAGGTGATCAAGCAGGAATCGCGGAATGTGGACGGACAAGAAGTCGGGTTTCTGGTCAAGGCCTATCTGCCCGATGTCCTTGTTGTCGAGGCTTCGGTGAGCGTGGATGATATCCTCGCGGATTCGACATTGGAGTTCAAGAGAAGGCTTGTGACAGAATGCCGCAAGATACTTGCGGAATACATCTGCAATAGGGATTTCGATGAAGAATACAGCGTCTACTGCATCTCCGGGTATCAGGGCGATCCGGAGGTCTATCTGTCCCTCTTCAGCGAGAAGATCGTAGCGTTCCTCAAGAACGAGAACGAGCCGCTTGATGAGGAAGAGGTTTCCGCTACACTCGCCACCCATCTGAAATACGGCAAGGATGATATCACGATCGTGGATTGGGACGGGGCTTTCATCTTTGACGCGGCAGGGGACTTCAAGAGCAATATTGAACTTTTCGAGATAGCAAATCTCCAGCTGCTCCGGTCGAGGATCCTCGCCGATGATCTCGATCGAAGGCTGGAAAAGACCCTCAAGCTTCTCAGGACTCCGAAAAAGCTTCCCTTGATCAGGACCCGTGACATCCGCAGGATATTGAAGGAGATCATCGAGATGCGGACGCAGTCCATCCTGGAATCAGAGACCATCGAACACAACATCAAGCTCATCGGGGATTGGTACTCGGCAAGGCTGTATTCGGTCATTGCAAAGAAATTCCATCTCGATGCCTGGGCAGCGGACATCAAGGAAAAGCTGGACATGCTCGAGGACGTCTATACCATGGCGACGGAGAACTTCAGCATTTCCTACCGTGCAACCATAGAATTTGTCATTCTTGCAGGATGGTTTATCCTGTTATTGCTGTATGTTGC
>JAAXXJ010000005.1:0-2723 GCA_013334545.1 Nitrospirota bacterium
GTGGCTGGCCCCATAATCGAAGCGGTGGAATGCATCGGAGTAGAGATAGGCTGTGTTCATGGTTTCCCTTCGGGGGAAAAGGCTGGGGTCGATACGTCTCCGGCTTGACAGCTTGTCAGGTTCCGTCCAGCTCAGTTCCGGCGGCCTGCCCGCTGCATCGCTGCGGCAAGCATTGCACCGGCCTCATGAGATCACTGTTTTGCGATCATATCTCCGGCCTTTCTCATCGTCTCTTTATATCCCGCATCAATGGCCTCCTGCGCCCGGTTGAACTCCATCAACTTGATGTGGCCCAGGTTCGGCTGGATCAACAGGTCAGGCGGATCGAGCCGAAGCCGCGTATCCGTGATCCTCGCCTCCATGATATGGATCGATTCCTGCAGCACTTCAAAGATGTTCGGCATGGGGTCCCGGGACAGCCATTGCCCTGCCTGGGCCATTGCCTGCTGCCTGAGCGCCGAGACCTTTTTGTTCAATTCAGCGAGAACCTTGCTCTGCACGATCCGTCCGGGGCCCTTATCGGGGTGCATGGACGGGGACGTTCTGCCGGCACCTCTCCTGCGCACAATGTCGGAATTGAGGTCCACGGCAATGACCTGATCCGCGCCCATGGACCGGACAACGCTTACCGGGACCGGATCGACCAGACCGCCGTCAATCAGTATCATACCGTCCTTTTTAACCGGCGTGAAGATCCCGGGAAGGGATATGCTCGCCCGCACCGCTTCTATGAGGTCGCCTTTTCTGATGACGACTTCCTGTCCGTCGGCAAGGTTCGTTGATACGGCGCAGAACGGGGTGGCAAGGTCCTCAATGGCCTTTTCCTGAACGTGATGTCTGAGGAAATCAGTCACCTTCTTGCCGTCAATGAGCCCTGATTTGGGGAAGACAACGTCAAGAAAACCCAGGATCTGCTTCCAGTCGAATTGCAGAACAACCTCTTTCAGGCTGTCAAGATTGCCGGATGCGAAGACCGCGCCAACGACAGCGCCGATGCTGGTGCCCGCTACGTAATCGATCTCAACGCCGGACTTGGTCAGCGCTTCGATGACGCCGATATGCGCCCAGCCCCGGGCAGACCCGCTTCCGAGCGCAAGGCCGATCTTCTGTTTTTTCTTCATCATGACAATACCAAGGGCTGCCAAAGGGCCTGAGGGTGCCCGCTCAATGAGCGCCCCTAGGATCCGATACCGGAACGTTCTCGGGATTTCTTGTAATAACGTAGCAGGCGGGACAAGAGAAGTCAATCAGCAGCGGATGGACGAACCAGTAGAGATAGGAACGAATGTCAATAGGGAATGACCTTACCCTGCCGGTCCGATAGGACTGAAGGATCTGCGGCATTTCATGGGGAGTGCTGCTATCCAAATGCGATGCATTGGATCCCACGGTACCTGGGTTACGGGGTTACCGGGATCGCTCCCTTGAGCCTGCGAAAGCGCCCGGGAATGTCCGGGAAGCAGCGAGCGCTCTTCGCGCTGCCCTAGGACGCCCTGGCCTTCTTGTGCAGGTCCACACCCTTCATGTGCCTGCCCCTCTGTCCGTTACCGGAAGTGCGGGAAACAGACCGCCCATGGTCATTGGGCCGTCGGGGCATGTACGTGAACTTGTCGGTCCCGGTCTTGTCAGTGTGCTGGTCCCGGTAGGCCTTCACCCGCTCGATCTCGCTGAGCCGTAATTGGACCGGCTCTTTGCTGCTCAATAGGCATAGATAGAGAAGGTCCTGGTCGTTGAGATAAAGCTTGGTCGCAAGGTCCTCCCACGACGGATCGAGGAGTCCCTGCCGCATGGCGGCCTCGACGGTTATCGTCCGATACATGGCCGGATCATAGATGTCGGACAGCACCAGCCGGGGAGCGCCCTTGTTCACGGCAACGGCAAGCCGGAAAGCCCCCGCCCCTGCAGCGGGTTTCGCACGCGGGCCGTGATGATGCCTGTCCTCGGTCCTGCTGAAGCACAGGAGGCTGATGACCTGTTCTGCCGCTTCTGCTGTGAATGGCCGCATAGGTTCCTCCTTCCTCATCGTGTTGCGCCTGTTCCCGCATGATCCTGCGAGGGTCCTTCGAAAAACCGCGTCCTAAACACATAATTTGTCTAATTATATCTCGATGTTGCATAATGTCAAGAAAAGTGCTCTTTTTTGAAGCTCTCCTAAGCAAGCTTCAGGGTGTCCGTTCGCTCATAGATCCTCGGGATCCTTCGGCAGCAATGCCCCCTCTGATGGTCGAGGCGGGGCGCGCATCGCGGCACGCTGCGCATTTCACACAAATATTGAGGGAATAGCTTATTTTTATTTTTTTCAACAACGAGGTGAATCAAGGGTCTAATTTACAAAAGACCAGGGTGTGATAAAGGAGCCAACCATGACAAGATTACGTTATAGATTCTGTATTTTCATGGCAAGCGGTCTGCTCCTGGTGTCCGGATCGGCGTTCGCACAGACAGGGAGTACACCGGACGAAACACCGCCGATCGCACAACCTCTTGTTCGTGAAGGCGATCTTGCCGTCAAGCTGGCGGAGGCGCTTAAACTCGGCTCGGCAGCAAGTGAAGCTGAGGCTGAGAGTGTATTGGGCTCGGTTGGCATTGTGCCACGGAATGGTTGGATCGCCGATTACCCCGTGACACCGGATATTATTGGAGAATTGCAGACTGCCATCGGCGAAGCCGCAGCTGCGGGCAAATTAGCGATGGGGAGGGATGAAGCGCTGAAAGCGTCACAG
>JAAXXJ010000005.1:2733-28270 GCA_013334545.1 Nitrospirota bacterium
ACAGGAGGTGCTGTCAGAGTCTCATTTGTCCATTAGAACCGGGGGGCTGGCCCAGCAGGGCAGTACCGCCGCAACGGGAACGAATTACCCTGAATCTCCCGTCATTAATAATTATTACTATGATGAGGGCCCGCCTGTGGTCACCTACTATGCTCCGCCGCCTGATTATGCATACATGTATACGTGGGTCCCCTACCCGTTCTGGTGGTGGAATTTCTGGTACCCTGGGTACTTTATCCTGGTGGACTTTTACGTGCCGGTGTATGGGTATGGGTACGGAGGACATGCCGTAGCCGTATATGTCAGCAATCATTACCGCGACGTCAGGACAGGAGGGATCTCCAGGATCGATCCTGCAAACAGGGCTCATGGCGGGACAATTCCCGACAGGCGAGGCGCAGGATTGTCCAGTCCTTCGGCGCGGAGCGGGGCTCAAGCCATTCTCAGGAGAAGCCAGGGAGGTGCATTAACGGGGACCAGCAGGGTTTTTCGAGGTTATGGAGAAAGGCCTCCTACCGGAACTCGTCCAAGTGCATTTCAGCGCCCGCGTAACAGTCAGTTCGAGCGGGCCGCGAGCGACCGAGGATTCCAAAGCCGTTCCCATGCGGGCCGTATCACGAATCAAGTACCTGGCGGCCGGGCGGTTTCCCCGGCTGTTCCCCGTCAGAATCAAGGTGGAGGAGGTGCAAGTGGTGGTCCCCGTCGTGATGTACGGGGAGGTCCCGGCGGCGATGGTGGCGGATTCCATGGTGGAGGGCGTCGTTAAGGGGAACTCTGCAATGCTTTAGCCAGCACACCGGCTTTTAGCGAGGGTGGATCATCCTGAGATCACGGGGAGATGGAGGAAGGAACGATGGATAGAGATACGATGAGATCAAAAGCTCTTTTACATGGCCTTATTGGTCGAGCGGCCTTCTTCGCCGTAATTGGCGTTATCGCCTTCAGTTCTTGTGTGTTTGCCCAGGATAGAGAGCAGAAAAACTTCAAATCTCCGGAAGCTGCCTTCAGCGCGCTCCTTGAGGCCGTGAAGAACAATGATAGGGGGGTATTGCTGTCCATCTTCGGACCGTCGGGCAAGGATATCATTTCCTCGGGTAATGCGGCAGCCGACAAGGAGGCCCGTGAATATTTCGTTAGAGCCGCCGGGGACGCGGTCAAGTTCTCCACCTTGGACGATGAGACCATGCTGGTCCTTATCGGGAAAAACGACTCAACGTTCCCCGTCCCCCTGGTGAAGTCTTCGCAGGGATGGGTCTTTTTCACCGAGGACGGCAAGGAAGAGATCATTAACCGGGGCGTAGGAAGGAATGAATTGAACGCCATCCAGGTTGCCCTGGCATATGTGGACGCGCAATTTGAATATGCCAGCAAGGACCGCGATGGCGACGGGGTATTGCAATATGCCAGAAAATTTGTGAGCCATGCTGGCAAGAAGGATGGCTTGTACTGGGAGGCTGCGCCGGGCGAGGAGGCGAGCCCCTTGGGGCCGCTGTTCGCCCGCGCAACAGAGGAGGGATACCTATTCAAGAAAAAAGGTGAGAAGCCCGCTCCCTACCACGGGTACTATTTCAAGATCCTGAAAGGTCAGGGCAGTTATGCCCCCGGCGGCGAGCGAGACTACATAATCAACGGCAGGATGGTGGCTGGATTTGGGCTGGTGGCATATCCTGCTGAGTACGGGGTGTCAGGGATCATGACCCTCATCGTGAACCAGGAGGGCATTGTGTATGAAAAGGACCTGGGGCCGAAGACGAATAGCATCGCAAAGGCGATGAACAAATATGACCCTGACAATACCTGGAAAAAGGAGGATTGGACGCCCGACGCCTTGAGGAGCGCTGTTGTGAATCCGAAAACGAGCGCTTCCCCCTAGCCTCCTGCAGAGAGCTTCAATATGCGCCAAGGAGGGACCAAGGATGATGTTTTGATCTCCTTCAGGGAGACTTCTCAATCGTAAGTGCTTTGCTCAATTTTCTGGAAGGTCAGGAGGGCGAACAGAAGTGCGATGAATGCCAGCGCGTCCATACAACCTCAAGCCGCACCTTTGTTCCGCAGAGTCGGCCGGCGGCATGACCTGTTTGTACGTATCGCCTTGACTGCATTCTTGATCTTTTTATTCCATGCATGCATTACTTATGCTCCGGTCCCCGCTCCGGTGGTCCATCATGTACCTTCCTACCGGACCGCATGGGAAAGCGCCCAACGAGCGGCCGAAGATGTCGGAATTCGCATAACATCGGCTGACGAGGCCACGGGCACGATCGAGGGTCAGGCCGGCCGAACAGCCGTTACGGTCCGCGTTAAAAGACAACCTGACGAGAGGATCAGGCTCGAAGTGAGCCTCCGCGGCCCATCCCAAGACGCATCCATCGCAGATACGTTCCACCGGGCATATGAGAACCGCTTGAGGGGAAGATAGGCGTTATCCACGAACAGGAGCGAGCTCCATCCTGATCCCGCAAGCCGGAACGAGAAGAGAGAAGTCATAAAGCGTCTCGCGCAATGGCCAATACAAAAGGGCCACTTTGAACCGCATAAGGCGTAAATATAATATTAAAACATGGTCTAAAACCAATGATCTGCCACTATTTTCAGGCTTTGCGCCTCGCTAAAAAGCGTCTACTTCTGGCTGCAGGATAAAGAAATTGATTTTCCAGGGATCAGGAGGGTACGTGATGGAACGCATTCTCAGGGGAGCCATACCAGTGCTGCTGCTCGTCTTGGTATGTGGAGCAGTACAGGCCGAAGCGGGCGAACGGGTCGAAGCGGGCATCATGATGTGGATCAACCAGTGGACACACGATGTGCCGGGAGTGGGAAGCATCTCCTCGGACAGTACCGTCCTCTTCGGCCCGGCGATCGAAGTGAAATTCCCCAATCACGTTTTTTTGGATGCTTCATATCTTTTTTCCCTGTCTGATTATACGTTCTCATACGGCGCTATTTACAATGACGACCGGCAGGATGCAAACATGGCAATTGGTTACATGATCGTTCCCGAATTCGGTGTGTTGGCCGGATATAAGAACTCTGTAAATAAAACAAGGGAAACAGGGGTCAAAGATACGGTGTATGGACCGGTAGTCGGCATGGTCGTGATCGCTCCGATGGCCGTAAACGCCTCATTCTACAGCAAGCTGAACTATCTCTTTACCAGGTTCAAGCAGCAGGACGCAGGAGGAGGCTTTCAGGAAGACAGTCCGGGATGGACCTTCGAGATCGGATTTAAGGTCGGTTTCACCAGGGAGTTCTCCGGTACGTTTGGCTATAAATACGAAACGAACACGGGAAGTAATTCAAATATCCAGGACTCCTTCTCCGGATTCATCTTCGGAGCGATGTTCGCTTTTTAGTGGTCCACCAGGAGGCGTACCATTGAGAACCGTTCGTTCTTTCGCGGATAATCGTCGGAAGAGCAGCAACAGGAGCAGGCCATGAAAAGGATGTTTCTTGCGGGAATGCTGGTGATCTTGAACCTGACGTTGACCGGGTGTGGCGGTAGCAGTACAGCGCCGCCCATCATTACGCAGATCCTTAGCGACGCGGTGTATGACGGTGATATCGCTCACGACACCACCGGGACTCTTACGATAACACAGGGCAACACGCAAAGTGTATTTGCAGGCATAGATCCTGCCACCGGGGTTGAATTCCGTGCGTTCCTGGATTTCCCCCTGTCAGGTACGGGTGGCGTCCCCGGAAACGCCGTCATCGGATCGGCGTTCCTCGATATCGTGATCGACAGCATCCTTCCTAACCCGCTGAATGGCAGTATTTCGCTGCGTATCGACCTTGTTTCCTTTCAGCCCCCAACACTAATAGAAACGGATTTTAGCTGTACGGACCAGCCGGCGCTGGAGACGATCACCGTCTCTATTTTCCAGGCCGATTTCGGTCATCACATATCCATCGATGTGACTTCGTTGATGATGAAGGCGCAGCGTTTGGGCCTGCCCGACTTCCAGGTCCGAATATTGGAGGATCTGGGGTCATTTTCCCCCGGCCTGATCGAGATCAACGACACGACCGGCGCGTATCGGTATCTTCTCGCGCCTCTTCTGCAGGTCTCCTATTTCTGAGGCGCAGCCCTGCCCTAGGCTACGAGAAAAGGGGATAATCTGTTTATATGGGCATTTCCCCGTGGATATAACATGTTATTGCTACCAATCTCTCCCAGGTCCGTGGCACACCCCCTGATTGCATTTCGTGCCGTCATATTTCATATAATCCAATATCGTTGCCGACGCCGTTCCTGCTGAAATGACGCTCGAACTCAGGCTGGTAAAGTGAGTGACAGATAGTTTATTGAAATCATGACAAGCAGCGCAGACATAGCCGAATGTATATTGTTGTGCATAGGGATTCCATCCAAAACAGTGAATTAAATGCTTGCCAGAAAAGAAACTGTTATATTCCGTTGTCCCGTAGACATGGCATGCCGTGCATTGCGCAAAATCGTATGTTGGGCTATTGTATACATCAATTGAGCCGGTATACCAGTCCGGCGTCTGCCCGGGATCGGACTGAGGTGGATTCTGTGCTGCTGCCTGATCGGGTGTCTGCGTTCTTGGTCCGCCGTGGCAGCTTATCTCTGAGCAAGTCTTCCCTGACGAGGTGGTAGTAAACGATGCGATCCCCGTTTTTGCATTATAGATCGGATCAATAATCACCTCGACAATTCCATTACCGTGCTGATCGCACAACCGGATATGACAGGTGGCGCACGTGACGCCGCTCAACTGCATGTGCTTCGCGTGTTTGCCGGCGGTATTCGGATAGACGGTTCCGTTAGGTGGTATGCCGTGGCAATAATTGCACTGGTTCGAATTGGGGATCGGGTTGTGACACTGCGTGCATGAAGGCCCGCTTTGCGACACACCGCCAAGATCCGCGCCATGACATGCGGCATTAGAACAGCCTGCTGTTCCGTTAGTATAGGCATAGTTTCCATGATTTGAGCACGCGTCTCCAAGCCATCCGGCTGGATGGATCTGCATCACGCCGCCCATGTGGCAGCTCATACAGGACGGGCCACTGTTCGCAACACCGGTCAGCGAAGCCCCGTGGCAATACAGGTTCGCGCAGGCACCGGTCCCGCTCGCTTCCACATAGGGGTCGTGCGTGCTGTACACGGGGACCCAGTCCGCCGGATGCACTGACGTGGGGCCGCCCAAATGGCACGATGTGCAGGAAATTCCGGAAATACCGCCTTCGAGATCAGTGCCATGACACGACGAACAATCGTCAGGTCCGGACATAGTCACCGCCTTCATGTGGGCGGCTGGAAGCCAGTCCTTCGCGTGACTCCCTGTGTCCGGATCGATAAGCGATTGAGCGTTTTGTTCGCTGCATCCAATGAGAGTCATGAATAACATGGACAAGGATAATGACAACGTTTGCTTTCTTCTTATGTTCAGCATACCGGGCCCCTATCGTCATTCAAGTTTACATGGTGATCGAAGATTGATCTCGTTCAAGCTGCAACGTTGAAGATTGTTCTGACCAGACGGGAAAGATCTGGCCCCAATAATAGCGTAGGGACCTGCTTCTGTCAATTGTCAATAATCATGTATACCTTTTTCTCCGATAAACGATGGACTCGGTTCAATCTGTACAACGGGAACAAAATGAGGCCCTTGAGAAGCGTCCCAACAGGAGGGCTGCACGCTCATTTGACAGCTTTTTTCATAAGTGGCCCAGGATGTCTGCAAAAATCAGCACGCTCTGTAGGCGTTGGTAACAGACGTTATCAAGCTTAAAGGGCAATGAAAACGTCTTAACGACAAAAAGCGGGACAGTTTTTGCTGTCCCGCTCCTATGGATATTCACCGGATTGTCGTACTACTGTTTCTTGATTTCCTTGGCGCTCTTCTTCTCCCGGGCCTCTTTCTTCCGCTTCCGGCCCGCCAGGTACGCCTCGATCGGCCGCCACCCGAAGGACATGCTGCCCGCAGCCGCAGATGCCACACCATCGACCAGCTTCTTGCCGATCAGGCTCAGGGTCATCGCGATGCCGATGAAGGGAAGGAACACTGCGAAGACCAGGCCGATCACCGGGGCCGCCATCAGCATCACGGGCACCGGGGCCTTGATATACCGGGTCTTCCGGTCTCCCCGAAGCACGCCTTCCTGCTCCATCTGCACCCGGCTGCCGTTCGTCAGATTCCAGTAGGTACCTGCCGCTACCGTATGTCCGCCCTTGGTCAACATGTTCAGTTCCTCCTTTGGGTGATCTCCTGTTCTTGTTGATTCAACGATACCCCAGAAGCAGGAAAAGGGAAATTGGGATTAGTTCCTATGGTGATGGGTATTTGTTCCTAGGAAGAAGTTCGTAGGCAAACCGTAGAACGCACGTCTGTGAGCTGGGGGTACATGCCACAGGCTGGTTTCCCCTGCTCTCGTAGACGAAGCTTGCCGCATCTATAGCAGACGCACAAGATGACCGCATGGGTGACCGCATTCGCTTTGTGGAACCGGATAAAAGCTCGCAAAAAGCGAACGGCCAAACCGCAAGACCCGGCCCATCCTATCGGTTGTGCCTTCCCGCGGTCGAAGTCAGAATATAGCCCAGGACATCGTTCAGATCGCGGAACAGCCCGAAACCATTTTCCTCATATGCCAGGTTCCAGGGAAACAACAGCCCCGCAGCCAGCGCACCGTTTGCAACCGCCTTTTCAAGAGTATGCGGAGCATCGTCGACAACAACAACCGCCTGATCGAAGAGAACTGACTTTTCGAACGAGAGATGCAGTTCATCATAGGCCAGCTGATGCCGTGCGAGCCAGCGCTCCGTCGGCTGCCTCGTCTCCTTGAAACGGTGGCTGGCGATAATGACGTGAAACCCCCGCTCCTTCAGTGACTGGAGGAAACCCCTCGCTTCAGGATAGGGCTGGTATCGGTCGCTGTCCTGATCGCGATGGATCGAGTTGATCGCCGCAATGAATTCCTGTTCGGAACAGTATTGTTTCCAGAAGTCGAAGGTCGTCCACTGCTCGATCGGCGGGAAGTTCGCGTGCAGTCCTTTCAACACCCGATAAAAGACGTCGCAAAACTGCCAGAGCGTGTTGTCGATATCAATGACCGCTGTATTCTTCATAGCCGACGTATTCTCCTGGGACAGGGTAGCGGCTTTCTTTCTGGAATCCCGTGATTACCGTTACCACTGCTCATTCTGAAGCCTGGCCCTCGGAGCCATGGTTATTTCCCTGTGATAAAGAGCCTCACGATCCTCCCTACAACAGTTATCCCCAAGATAATGCCCGTGGCTAGTGCAAGAAAGATAGCAAAGAAAAGCGTCAGTTTGAAGACCAGAAAAAAGAGGGGGATCAACAGTGCGCAGAGCAGCATGGTCAGGCAACCAGTTGCGAAATCTTTCGTTTCCAACATTACGGCAGTCCTTTCCGCTTTTCCTTATGAGATAATCTATATAATAAATTATATCAGAAGTGGGCTGGGGTGAAGGTCTAAGAACGAGGTAAAATCTAACATTCAAGGACCCTCCATTGATTTCCCCTACGTTACCCTTCACGGGTACAGCGCCATCAGTAGCAGGTGGGTAGGAACATAGACGACCGCGGGAAAAGCGATCATCAGCAGGCCCAGATAGAGTATCGAGGACAACCGGTCTCTCTGTGCCGAGCTGGGGCCGAACACTCCGTTTATGTTCTGTTCCTTATCAGTGATCACGTAGGTCAGCGGGAGCACGATCCAGGCAAATACTGTCTGCGCGATCAGGGCCTTTGGTGAATACCCGAGCCGGGCGATCATCCAGAGCAGGAGCACGGGCAAGAACACATGGAACAGCGAGAGCGCCCGCAGATACCGAGGTTTTTGCGCGTCGAACATATAGTCCGTCAATCCCGACAGCCGCTTCCCTGTCAGGAGCCGACCAAAGAAACCGATGTTCCAAAATATTTCGGGCAGCAGGATACCGACCGCCATCATGCTTGCAAGCAGGCTGCTTTCATACCAGAGCGCAGGCACCGTGAGTACCAGCGCAATGTCTGAGAACCAGAGAAAGTTTCCGAGCGGGTACTTGACGGAATAGACCACGATCGTGACGACCGTGAAAAGCGTATAAATGATCTTCATCCAGAGGGGGATCATGGAATTTTTCTCCCTGTCGTTTCCGGCACGGCACCTGTCTCAGCGATGACCGGCACACGATCGTTGATCAATCGAAACCATGGGTCAGATCTTTCCTGTCAGCATCATCCCCTTTCGTTGATAATTCTATTTACACTCGCATAATGCAATCCGAGATGGCTTTCTTTTTGAATGAGGATCGACTTGTTCCTCCCCTGAAAAAGCTGGCCGTTCCTCTTTGCCGTTTATTGAAAAGCCGGGCATATATCCCCGTTCGATTGGCGCATGCAGACGGCAAGATCGCTGTCGGAAGTTTCTATCAACAAATGGCAGTGATTGCCCATAAGACTTTAGGCAGGCGTGCAGATCCAATGACAGCGTTCATTCACGTGCCGGCAGTGTTCAGAAAAGTGGTCCAGTCCTGGTCGATCTAGAACACCGGTTTCTTCTCATTTTCACGGGGGGTGAGGTGATAAGCTGCACCGGGATACTATGCGAAGCAGGCGGCCCATAATGGCAAAACCGTAGCAAGGAAGGAGGACAAAGTCAACAGTAAAGACCTGTCCCACTAGGATTCTGCTGGATCCCGTTCTTACGGGCATGTAGATTCTTACCGTCAACAAGATATTTTTACCAGCCTACAAAGAACCGGTCCCCAGGATGCGATTGTTGGTGGTTTCAGGGGAAGATAACGGTAACATGAGCCACTTGTACGTCAGGTGCTGCGCCATGACGAGCCTTCCCGCCTTCATATCCAGATCTCTTGCGGCAAAACTGATCATTGCCCTCGCTTCCCTCATCGTCATCGGAGGGGGAATATCCTGGTACGACGGTCTCATTATCATAACTGGATGGCCTTCTTCATAGGTGGCCCTTGCTGGCTCTTCTTCATGTTTCAAAACCTGATCGTTCCTTCTCGGTCAATTCGTTGGGTTTTCGCTCAAGTTCCGCGATGACCTGCGCGCCCAGCAACAGGATCAGCGCTATGGCCTCGGTGCTCAGAAGTGCCACGACTGCCGTGGCGAAGGACCCGTAGATCAGGTTGACCATGGATATGACCGAGTAGTACCAAACCAGAACGCGTCGGGTGATCTCCCAGAGGACCGTCGCCGCCATGCCTCCGATCAGGGCACGCCGGAACGTGATATGGACAACCGGCATGACCAGATAGAGGGACGTGAGCAGGAGCACCTCTCCAATGATCCCCAGTAGATACAGGGCGGCTCCGGATATTCCCTCCAGGCTCAGTTTCCATCCGAACAGGATCAATTGCCTTTTTTCAACGGTCTCGATCGCTCCCGTTATGAACGATACGAGCAGAATGCCCAGCCCTAGCACGAAAATATACACATACGGGATGAGCGTGGAGATCAGAAAGGTTCGATGTTTTACTCTGACCCGGTGGTAAAAAATGACCGACATGGCGTTCTCAAGGACCGTAAATGCGATGGTACTGAAGAACAGCATGACCAGGAAGCCGACGACACCGACAACGGCCCGATGCTCAAGAAATGCCCGCACCTGTTCGGTCAGCGTTGCGGCATAGCCAGGGATGATCATTTCCAGGTAGGTCGACAAGGTATTAAATAACTGCTCCTCCTCGATGAAATGGGACATTCCGATCAGGGCGAGTATCGACATCGGCACGATCGACAACAGGGTGTAATAGGCAACGGCGCCGCATAACAGCAGCCCCTGATTGCGTTTGAAATCGCGCAGGACGCTCATCACGAATCGAGAGAGCCTGCCCACTCCCCTCAAGCCGGGGTGTTGATTGTTTATCACGGGATCAGACATGATAGGGCCGCTGTTTTCTTTTTCCGGTATCTATTCCCGGGAAGCCACGCTTTCAGTTCATACAGAAGTATCACAACAAAAAGAACGAGGGCATGTTCCGTGTAACGCCACATGCCCTTTCTTCTGGTAAACCGTCTTGGATGGTTTCTTCGCGCAGGGGACGCTGACCTCACGCAACGCGAAAGTTACTTGACCCATCTCCACAGCTCACGCATGCTGCCACTTTTCCTTCCCCTCGACAAACGCGGTCTTGCCTGCATCAATGGCACTCGCAACCGCTGCTCTGCCTTCCTCATAGAGCCCCTTCCCCCGATCAACGGCCAGGGTAACCCTGTCCTTCGTCGTGGTGGCAAACCGTTTCAGGTCATTTCTGATCTCCTTCCCCGGCTTGGGCGCCAGGAGCAGCGCAACTCCTGCCCCTACCGCACCACCTACGAGGAATGGCACCAGCATGTCGATGCCTTTCTTCTTCAGTTCCTCTTTCATAGACATCACCTCTTTCCTGGTTCAGCGTCTTTTACGAGGGTAGCGCCCCCTGGTTGAATGATGACCCGTGATCCGACACACCGTTCCCGGGCTTCCATGGACAGATGAAACAGGCAGTATGTCAGATAATTATGCCAAACCGTCTTTTCTGCCGTTCCTCCTCTCCTGCTGATTCCTGCAAACGTATATCTCAATTTAAGTATAGCACTCGCTTCCGCTGCGAGCAGGCACAATTGAGAATACGCTCCTGACCAGACGGGCATGGCGTGCCGCTTCGACGAAAACGTCCTGAGATGTGATCAGGAGGACCAAACTCTCTTGGTGTCAAACAAACTAACTTGGAGTCAAAGGTAGCCCGGTGGTGGAGCACAGAAAGATCAAGAATGATTGACGTTGCCCCTCACCCAAAGCCAAACGTCCCCGAAGCGTACCTACACCCCACGGGGACATGGGTTCTTATTCGGCGCTGGAACGTGCATGTTCGACGCACAGTCATAGCAGCCGGGCTTACCCGGGGCTGGGTGGTAGATCATGACCAAAGGCTTCGGTTCTCAACTACCTCTCCTGAATGTCCCTGAAGTGGACCTATGAACCGTTCAGAGAACGGGGCGGCCGTGAGGCCAGAATGTCATAGAAAAAGCTTGTGGCCCCCCCCAGGATGGTCCTTGCAATTGGCTGAAAAAGGAGTATATTATAGGTACAGACCATCAACGGGGCAAACCCTCTCGTTTGGAAACGGGTCGGGTCCGCGCCTCCTCATCGATCACTGACTCCCTGCTCTCCCCTTTTTCCCCGAAAAAAAGCGACTGCATGCCTGGTTAGCGAGCGATGCGGTTTCGAGGACACCCACGCGGGCTTCCGCGGAGAAGACGTAACGCACTGTCCGGCATTGACCAACAGGCGAACTTGGAAGGCATTGAGGAGGTAACATGGCGAAGAAACTGTATGTGGGAAATCTGTCGTACAACACCATGGAGGAGGACCTGCGGGAGGCATTCTCGAAGATCGGTGAGGTCTTGTCAGCCACGCTGATCGTGGACCAATCGAGCGGCAGATCCAAGGGGTTCGGTTTCGTGGAGATGGCGTCGGATGAGGATGCGGCCAAGGCGATCGCTACTATGAATGGCACGACGTTCATGGACCGGACGATCACGGTGAACGAGGCCAAGCCAAAGACCGAGCGCTCGGGTTCCGGCGGCGGCAGGGGCGGTCGCGGCGGCTACGGCGGCGGCGGAGGGGGGAGGTCGTGGAGATAAAGGTCCTTTCCCGGGACATCGAAAAGGCGCTGCGCACTCTGAAAAAGAAGCTCCAGCTCGACGGGCTGTTCGGGGAGTTGAAGAAGCGGCGACATGACGAAAAGCCCTCGGACAAGAAAAAGAACAAGCAGCTCGAGGCAGAGAAACGAAGGCGGAAGGCCCTCAGGCGCGCGAGGCAGTCCGGATCAGGGCCGAGGCCGGGAAGGCCGTCGCCAACTTCCGTTGCATAGCACGTTCATACCCGGAAAAACGTCCGACTCGAAAACTCCCTGCAGTAAGCTGCAGGGAGTTTTATTTTTTTGATCCAGCACAACATCCTCCCGTCATCCTGGTTCTGTATGGTCCCGTTATCCTGTTCTTTCTCCCATTCTGCCAATTGGTGAGCAACCCGTCCACCATGATACTACTTGCGATCGGCGCCTGAAAAACGAATATCAAAATACGCAATGCGTCCCTCAGATGCCGGCGTGACCTTCTGGCCGGTATGCCCTAGGTGCGAGTGGAAAGTACCATGAAAAGAGTATAACACAGGCGGTAGCCGGAGTTGATCCGTCTGAATGAACGGGCGAGGGCGGGAAAAGAGATTTCACAAAAAAACCGGGGGAGGTCGAGCCTCCCCCGGTCAGAGTGACCATGAGCGCCTATTTCGTTGTGAAGGTCATGACATCGCTCTCGGCAACGCCGCCGTTGCCGTCGGTGGCGATTACCTTCCAGTAGTAGGTTGTTGATGTCTGCAGGCCGGAAACCTGTCTCGACACAAGCGCCGGCGACGCACCTGAAGGCTGTGATCCGTTGCTGCCTGAGGCGCCGCAACCGACGAGTGCCGTCCCGACCAGGACCGTCAATACGGCGATCAACAGAAGTCCTTTCCTCCCTCGAGCTGTGCTCATGAAGGCGATACCGAAGACGATGAAACCTGCCCCGGTACCTGCGAACAGCGTCCCGCTCGTTCCTGTCGCCGCTTTCTTGGCGACAATGGGTGAACTGAAAGCCTGGTCCGTGGCGAGGCGCAGCTCGTAGGAGACAGCGTCTCCATCAGGGTCCGTGGCCTCTTCCCACTGCATGCTGATGATCGTTTCGAGGTCCTTCTGCAGGTTCGCGGGGTATCGCGGTTTTGGTTTCCGCGGGTTATTATTGGCGCTGTTGCTCACACCTGAGCCGCTTACCTGTACGGTGACGACTTGCATGTCAGGATCATTCGACGGGATGTCGAAGCTGTCGCTGTACGTGCACGTATTGACACTTGCCGTAACGCTAGTGCCTGATGTACCCGTACCTGATGCATTGGCGCAGCCTGTCGGTGGTGCGAATCGGACAGTGATGGTGCAGGTTCCACCGGCTGCAAGGGTCTTACTTGAGCAGAGGTCTGATGCGATGCTGAAGGGACCGGCAAGCGTATTATTCAGGCCGATGGATCCCATGACCAATTGACCACTGCCCGCATTGGTGACCGTTACAACATCGTCCACGGACCTCCCTTCGCGCACAGTCCCGAAGGGGATCTGGTGGTCATCGACAGGCGTCACCGGATCGGTAACCGTGATGTCGCCCAGGGCAGCAGTAGCTCCCGTGCCACTAATGTTCACGATGACCGATGCCTTCGCGGGATCGTTGCTGGGGATATTGAACCCGTCCGAGAAGGTCCCTGCTGCCACGGGCGCGAACGTGATTCTCATCGTGCAGGAGGCTGACGGCGCGATAGTCTGGTTCGAGCACATGTCGTTCGTAATGGAAAAAGGAGCTGCGATCGGGTTCGTGGAGCCGACAGCACCTACCGTTAGCGCGGCATTCCCGCTGTTCGTGACCGTTACGGTCTGGTTTGCCGAGGAGCCTGCGGTGACGCTCCCGAAGGGCACCTGAAGGTCCGTGGTCGGTGCCACGGAATCGGTCACCGAGATGGTCGCCGTGGGGGCTGCTGCCCCTGTGCCGCTAATGTTCACGATGACCGATGCCTTCGCGGGATCGTTGCTGGGGATATTGAAGCTGTCCGAGAAGGCCCCTGCTGCCACGGGCGCGAACGCGATCGTCATCGTGCAGGTAGCTGCCGGGGCGATGGTCTGGTTCGAGCAGGTGTTGTTCGTGATGGAGAAGGGAGCGGCGAGCGGGTTCGTCGAGCCGACAGCGCCCATAACGAGGCTGGCCGTCCCCGAGTTCGTGACCGTTACGGTCTGGTTTGCCGAGGAGCCTGCGGTGACGCTCCCAAAGGGCACCTGAAGGTCCGTGGTCGGTGCCACGGAGTCGGTCACGGAAATGGCCGGCGTGGGAGGCGGTGTCGTGCTGACAACGGTGAAGGCATTCACTGCTACGATCTCTTCTCCGTGCCCTTGATTGTTGGGATCCGGCCGCCACTTCGCACCAAAAAATCCGCCGGACTTATCGTACTGGTTCCCGTACCATGACGCATAGAAGGTGTACGTTCCCGGCGTTGTCGGTGCCTGAACCTGGAGGGTGATCGGAAATGCAGGTCCACCACCCGTCCCATTAGGCCCGGTGCTCCGCGCAAGTTCTGTTCCTCCCTGTGTGGGATCGCCATTATACAGAATGACCCGCACCCATCCAGTCCGGTATCCGCCATTGACCGTGACACTCACGGGATCACCCGCATGATAGCTGGCCTTGTCCGTGGCGGCAGTGAGCTTCAGGTCGCTCTTCGCCGACGAAGAGTGGACGCCATGAGCGTGGCAACCGTTGCACGTTGATGCAGCACCGTGGCAGTCTGCACAACTGGCATTGGCGATCCCGCTGCGGGAACGATCTGAATAATACGATGAAGAGGCTGACGCTTGGTTTCCAGAAACGAGGAATACTGTTACTAAGGCCATCAACATGACTGCGAATCGATATCTTCCCATACTTTCCCTCCCTGAGAATGTCGTTCATGAAGATCACAGTGATGCAACAATGATGCGTAAGTGCCTGACGCGCCATCACCCCCTTCTTATCTTCTGAATATCAGGAATCGTTCAACCTGCGCTGATACATAAAAAAGCCGCCGGAGATAAAATCTCCGGCGGCTCGGCGGGCATGAGACCGTGAATGCGTCTTGAAGCCCCGTAGCTCTGCGTCCCAGGGTTTCCCCTAGTTTGCTCTGATTCAGAGGACTGTTCAACAAAAAGATTGAATAGGTAATATCATAGTTCCTTTGCAGAATATGTGACGTCGCTCACATGCGATTTTTTTATTACAGTAAGCCACGTGACCAGCGACGCGATCCGCTGGAGTATAAAGATATCTTCACTGCGCCCAGAGCTCCGAGCGCTGGCAAATAGAAGATGGGAGGTGCTGAAAATGCGGATCAACACCTGGATAAAGACAAATAGATCCAAAGATCGGTTGTTATCCAACCTTTATCCGGTTTTATCCGCGTCACATGTGGATGTCAAGTTGCTTCCCATTAACCTTTCTTTCTGGCCAAGAGAGGTGCCCCCCCGATGAAGAACTTCCTACGAACTTCTTCCTAGGAACTATTGCCCTCCGGCATAGGAACTAATGCCAATTACGCTTTTTCATGATCTGGGGTATGCTGTAATCAACAAGAAGAGAAAAACAACCCACGAAGGAGGGATTGAACATGTTGACCAGCGGCGGACAGACGGTACAGGCAGGGACCTACTGGAACCTTTCGAACGGCAGCAGGGTGCAGATGGAACAGGACGGCGTGCTTCCGGGCAGCGGAACGACCCGGTACATCAAGGCGCCGGTGCCCGTGATGCTGATGGCGGCCCCGGTCATCGGCCTGGTCTTCGCGGTGTTCCTTCCCCTCATCGGGATCGTGATGACCCTGAGCCTGGTCGGGAAGAAGGTCGTGGAGGGCGTGGAATCGGCAGCAGCAGGCAGCATGGCCTTCGGGTGGCGTCCGATCCAGGCCTACCTGGTCGGAAGAAAGGCAAAGAAGGCGGCGAGGGAGAAGAAGGAGAAAAAGGGCGGCGAGAAGCAGTAAAAGAACACTTAAACGTCAAATGAACGAGCGGGACAGCGCAGCCTGTCCCGCTTTTTTTTATTTGCCAGGAAACTGCCAGGGCCTCGTCTCCCTGCAGGTCAACCTGCAGAATGGCTGTGCCACATATCCCTCTCATATCTCCTGTACAGGAAATGACCTTGATTCTTCACGCGGTTTTCGTACAATACTTCATGGCCGATCTTCTTGAATCCAGGAGCGCGCGCTAACTACGCAGCTTGCTGCGGGGCTAGCGATTGATTAAGATAAACATTATCCGGAGGATCGAAAATCTCTGCAGCAACCTGCAGGGAGCTTCAAACCTCTCGCCTTCATCGTCCTGGCCGTCACGATCATTGCCGGGCTCCTGCACACAGCGCGCCGGCACGATACAAGGAACGAGAGCAGGGACAGCAATTGACCGCTGTTACCCCAAGTCCCCCGGCCTTGATGCGGCGCTAAGCCTGTCGATGTGTCCGCATTCTCCATCGACAAGATCGAGGCGACGCTGGGCAAGACCCGCATCCGGGAAAAGGCCAAGATCGGCCGCGCCCGTGAGCTCGTCGGTATCGAGCTCGACCTGAAGCGGCTGCTGAAAAGGGTGAAGATCTGAACCTGAGGAACGACGGACCAGGGAACAGGAGGCCCCTTCTTGACATGGAAAAACGATCGAAGCAACAGATCCTCCACGACCACCGCTCCTACTTCGCGTCGGGCGTCACGAAGGACCTCTCCTTCCGCCGGGAGCAGCTCCGCATCCTCAAAAAGGCGCTCCTTGCCTGTGAACACCTGCTCTTCCACGCGCTGAAGGAGGACCTGGGCAAGCCGGCCTTCGAGGCCTATGGCGGAGAGACAGGCATTGTCGTCCATGAGATCGACCACGCCATCAGGAACCTCCGGTGCTGGGCGAAGCCGCGGCGCGTCCATACGCCGCTTTCGCATTTTCCAGCGAGGAGCGCCATCCATCCAGATCCCTTCGGCGTGGCGCTCATCATCGGGCCCTGGAACTTCCCGGTCCAGCTCATGCTGGCACCCCTCGTCGGCGCCATGGCGGCCGGCAACTGCGCCGTGCTCAAGCCGGCCATCAGCACACCCCACACCTCGCACGTCCTCGCGAAGCTGATCCGGGAAAATTTTGACCCGGCCTACGTTTCCATCATCGAAGGCGGAGCCGAGACGGCGCAGGAGCTGCTCGCCGAGAGGTTCGATTATATCTTCTTCACCGGCGGCCCCGCGACGGGAAAGCTCGTCATGGCCGCAGCGGCGAAGCATCTCACGCCGGTAACGCTGGAGCTCGGCGGCAAGAATCCCTGTATCGTGGACGCCGATATCCCTTTGGACATCACGGCGAGGAGGATCGTGTGGGGCAAGTTCTTCAACGCCGGCCAGAGCTGCGTGGCCGTGGATTATCTCCTCGTGGACCGGCGCGTCAGGCAGGAGCTGCTGTCGCAGATCATCGCCTGCATCGAGGATTTCTACGGTGAAGATCCATCCCGGAGCCCGGATTTCGCCCGCATCGTGGACGAGGCACACTTCGACCGCCTGCTGGCCCTGCTCGGACGGGGCGAGATCCTCATCGGCGGCGGGTCGGACCGGGCAACACGGTACATCGCGCCCACGGTGATCGACGGCATCACCGGCGACGAACCCATCATGGAAGATGAGATTTTCGGCCCCCTCCTCCCGGTCATCACCTACGACGACCTGTCCGAGGCGATCGATTTCGTGGCGACCAGGCCGAAGCCCCTGGCGCTCTATTTCTTCTCCCGCGACAAGACCCGCCAGCAGAAGGTCCTCCGCGGAACCTCGTCAGGCGGCGGGTGCATCAACGACACGGTCATCCATGAGACCGTCACCGGACTGCCCTTCGGAGGCGTGGGCGACAGCGGGATGGGCAAGTACCACGGCAAGGCGAGCTTCGACACCTTTTCCCACGACCGGAGCATTGTCAGGAACAATTTCCTCGTCGACATCTTCCTCCGCTACCCGCCCTACCAAGACCACCTCAAGTGGCTGAGAAGATTGTTCTGACCTGTTGACCACCCGGCGCAAGGGCATGATGTCTGCTATAATTCTTGCGTATGGAACAACCGATCATCCAGGTCGATGCGTTCACCAGCAGGCCTTTTTCCGGCAATCCGGCAGCGGTCTGCATCCTCGAGGAATTGAGGGACGACCCGTGGATGCAGGACATCGCGCGGGAAATGAACCTTTCAGAAACCGCGTTCCTGGTCAAACGGCCCGAGGGCTTCGACCTCCGCTGGTTCACGCCCGAGACCGAAGTGGACCTGTGCGGTCACGCAACGCTTGCGTCGGCCCATATGCTGTGGGAGGACGGCCACGTACCTCGCGATAATGAGGTCCGGTTCTTCACGAAGAGCGGCATCCTGACCGCCCGCTGGAAGGACGGGTGGGTCGAGATGGACTTCCCAGCGGAGCCGGAACGGCATGAGCTGCCCCCCGCAGAGCTTATCACCGCGCTCGACGTCACGCCCCTCTACACGGGGAAGAACCGCTTGAACGACTGGCTCATCGAGATCGAGTCGGAAAAGGTCCTTCGGAGCCTCACCCCTGACCTCACCGTCCTGAGGACCGTTCCCATGCGCGGGGTCATCGTGACCTCGCGTTCGATCACGAAGGGATTTGACTTCCTGTCGCGCTTTTTCGCCCCCGCCGTCGGCATCAATGAGGACCCCGTCACCGGCTCAGCCCACTGCTGTCTCGGCCCTTACTGGCAGAAACGTCTCAAGCAGTACACGTTCTACGCCTATCAGGCCTCGCGCCGGGGCGGCGTGGTCCACGTGCGTGTCGCCGCTGATCGCGTCATCCTCTCCGGACAGGCAGTGACTGTCATGCGGGGCGCTCTTCTGTTATAATAGGGGAGCCTTCCGATCCATCGGCAGCAGATTGCCATGAAAAAAGACAGCCCTCAAAAGACGACCGTCGGCAAGAGATCCGCCGTAAAGCGCCCCCGGACCACGCCCAAAGACACTTCCGCAGCTATCCTCTTCGACGAACAATACCGGATCCTCTTCGACACCATGTCGCAAGGCGTCATCTTCCGCGATGCGGAGGGCAGGATCATCTCGGCAAACTCCGCCGCTGAGCGGATATTGGGCAGGGCGTTGAAGGACCTGCTCGGCAAAACCAGCGCTGAGGTGCACACCGAGGCGCTGAGGGAAGACGGCACCCGCCTTCCGGCGGGAGCATTCCCGGCAGACGTCGCCCTGAGGACCGGCCAGCCCAGCACCGGTTTTGTCATGGCCACGCTGAACCCGCGGGAGAACAAATACCGCTGGGTCAGCGTCAACGCCATGCCCATTTTCCGCCCCGGGGAAAACAGACCCTTCCTGGTGTACATCCTCTTCGACGATATCACGGAACGCCGGCGCATCGACCAGGAGCTTCGGAATGCCCACGATCACCTGGAGCTGGAGGTGCAGGAACGCACCCGTGAGCTTGCCGGGACCAATGAAGAACTTTCCGCCCAGATCGCCGTCCGCAAAAAGGTCGAGGTTGCCCTCCGGGAAAGCGAAGAGAAGTTCCGAAGGCTCGCGGAGAACGCCGTGGACCTGATCTATGTCTACCGGCTCTTTCCGGAGCGAAAGTTCGAGTACGTAAGCCCCTCGGCAACCGACATCACCGGATACTCTCCCCTGGAGCATTATGCGAACCCTGATCTCGGCTTCCAGCTCATCCATGCCGACGACCGGGGCAAGCTGGCCGATATCGCCGCTGGGAAGATGGACCCCCTTCGTCCGCTCGTGCTCCGCTGGATCAGGAAGGACGGGAGGGTGATCTGGACCGAGCAGCGGAACATTCCTATCATGGACGAGTCCGGCAGGATCGTCGCCCTTCAGGGGATCGCCCGGGACATCACTGACCGCGTGAAGATCGAGGAGAAACTTCGGGAGAGCGAGAAGTTCCTCCAAACCGTCATTGACACCGAGCCTGAGTGCGTGAAGATGCTGGCGAAGGACGGCGCGCTGCTCATGATGAACCGTGCGGGACTGGACATGATCCAAGCGGAATCGTTCGGTCAGGTCCAGGGCACATCGGTATACGGCCTGGTCGTCCCTGATTACCGGCGGCAGTTCGCCGCGCTCACGGAGAGTGCGTTCGCCGGGAAGAGCGGGACGCTCGCCTTTGAAGCGGTCGGGCTCAAGGGCCGCCCGATCTGGCTGGAGACCCATGCCGTTCCGCTTCGCGACGACAAGGACACGATCATCGCCGCCCTCGGCATCACGCGCGACATCACCGAGCGAAAACGGGCCGAAGAGGCCCTGCGCAGGTCCGAAGCGCTCTATCATGATCTTGTGGAAACGTCCCAGGACCTGATCTGGCAATGCGATGCCGAGGGCCGATATGTGTATCTCAATCCGGCATGGGAAGAGGTGTTTGGCTATAAGGTCGACGAAATGCTCGGCAAGCGCTTTACTGATTTCCAGACCCCGGACCGGGCAAAGCGGGATATGCGCGGGTTCGCCCGGATCATGAAGGGGAAGCAGGCACAAGGCTATGAGACCGTCCATATCGGCAAGGATGGACGAGATATCCATCTCCTTTTCAACGCAAAGTCCGTGCGCGATGCCGCCGGCAATATCACGGGGACCCGGGGAACTGCCTATGACATCACCGAGCGGAAGCGGATCGAGGATGCCGTCAGGGAGCGCGAGTTTTGGATCAGGGAATCTCAGCGGGTGGCGCATCTGGGTTCCTATATCCTGGACATTCCTACGGGCAGGTGGACGAGTTCGGAGATCCTGGACGACATCTTCGGCATCGAGAAGGGCTACGAGCGGTCGATCAACGGTTGGGGCGACCTTATCCATCCCGAAGATCGCGAAAGGATGATGCGGTATTTCGCAGACATCGTTGACCAGCAAACACGGTTCGAGGCGGATTACCGGATCATCCGGAAGAACAGCGGCGAGGTGCGATGGGTATCCGGACTCGGAGAGCTGATCCTCGATGGAAAGGGGGCCCCGGTCAAGATGCTGGGAACGATCCAGGATGTTACCGACCGAAAGCGTGTCGAGCACTCGCTGCTGACCAGCGAACAGCGGTACAAGCAGCTCCTCGAGTCGGTCACCAGCTATATCTATACCGTAACGGTGGAGAACGGCAGTGCTGTGTCCACTGTGCATGGCCCCGGCTGCGTCGCCGTGACGGGATACACGTCCGCCGAGTACGCTGCGGACCCGTTCCTGTGGTACCGCATGGTCCACGACCGAGACAAGCACCTGGCCCTGAAGCAGGCGGAGGACCTGCTCGCGGGCATGCACCCGGGACCCATCGAGCACCGCATACGGCACAAGAACGGGTCCCTCGTCTGGGTCCGGAGCACCGTGGTCCCGCGCACCGATGAACAGGGCAGGCTCGAGGCCTATGACGGTCTCATCTCGGACATCGCCGCGCAAAAGCGGGCCGAGGAGTTCTCCCGCAACATCCTCGAGACCGTTGACGAGGGCTTCCTGGTCATTGACCGGAACTACACTATCGTCTCGGTGAACAAAGCGTATTCACGTCAGTCGGGGAGGGAACCGCAGGACATCGTCGGCAGGAAGTGCCATGAGGTGTCGCACAAGCTGTCCCGCCCCTGCTACGAACAGGGGGAGGAATGCGCCGTGCGCCGCGCCTTCGAGACCGAATCGCCGCACACCGTCATGCATACTCATCATGACCCGGCGGGGAACAACCTTTATGTTGAGACCAAGGCATTCCCGCTCCGGGACGAAGACGGCCGGGTCGTCGCCGCCATCGAGATCATCAACAACATCACGGACAAAAAGAAGCTCGAAGACCAGTTGCGGCATGCCCAGAAGATGGAGGTCATAGGCCTCCTCGCCGGCGGGATATCCCACGACTTCAACAATATCCTGACGGCCATCATCGGTTATGGTAATCTCCTCAAGATGAAGATCCCGGTTACCGATCCCCTCCATTCCTATGTGGAGCAGATCCTCGCCTCTTCGGCTCGGGCGGCCAACCTCACCCAGAGTCTGCTCGCCTTCAGCAGGAAACAGATCATCAACCCCCGCCCCATGGACATCAACGATCCGATCCGCCGGTTCGAAAAGCTCCTCCACCGGGTCATCGGCGAGGACGTGGACCTCCGCACCGAACTCGCCTCCGGCACGATGACCATCTTTGCCGATTCCAGCCAGCTAGAGCAGGTCCTGATGAATCTCGCCACCAACGCCCGGGACGCCATGCCGCAGGGCGGTATCCTCACTATCGGGACGGAGACCGCGGAGATCAGCGAAGAGTTCCGCAGAAGGCACGGTTTTGGCATTCCAGGCAGGTACGCCTGTATGTCGGTACGGGACACCGGGACCGGCATGGACAAGACGACGCTCGGCCGCATCTTCGAGCCTTTTTACACCACCAAGGAGCCCGGACGGGGCACCGGTCTCGGCCTTGCCATTGTGTACGGGATCATGAAGCAGAACAACGGCTACGTCATCGTGGAGAGCGAACCGGGCGTAGGAACCTGTTTCTCGCTGTATTTTCCGCTCATCGCCACGTCGGCGGGAGCAGCAAAGACCGCTGAACCGGTACTCAGCGACGAAGGTCACGAGACCATCCTGGTTGCCGAGGACGATGTCACGATCCGCCAACTGACAAAGACCATTCTCGGGGAATTCGGCTATGCCGTCATCGAGGCCGTTGACGGCGAGGACGCGGTGCAGAAGTTCCTCGAGAACAAGGAAGGTATACAGCTCGTGATCCTGGACGTCGTCATGCCGAAGAAGAACGGCAAGGAGACCCGCGACCTTATCGCAGCGCTCAAGCCGGATGTCAAGGTCCTCTATATCAGCGGCTACAATGCCGAAGTCCTCCTTAACAAAGGCATCGACGCTGATACAGCGAACTTCATCCTGAAGCCTGTTTCGCCCATGGACCTCCTGCGCTCCGTGCGCAGGATCATCGACAGCGATAGCGGCTTGCCCAAGGCCACGTCCCGATGAATGCTCGCTCCCGTTCTACCGGTCCCGCAACCCCTCAAACACCGGATATCAATGAAAACGCCCTCACGATTGAGTCATAGCGAGCAGTAGATCGGCGAAGCACTCTCTCCATAACAGAGAGCCTGCCGCACTCCCTGCCGTCGCTCGCAATGGACGTATAACAATACGCATTTCGCTTGCCATGTATTATGGTACCGTGGATATAGTCTCATCACCTCCTTTGCAGCTGTTTCAGGTTGACACCCTTTTACGGGCATGATAGTGTTTCCCATGCTCGCCTACGTAAACGGCCACTTCGTCCCTCGGGACGAGGCGCGGGTATCGGTCTACGACCACGGGTATCTCTATGGCGACGGCATCTACGAGACCATGCGCGCCTATGGGGGCAATATATTCCTCCTCAACAGGCACCTCTCCCGTCTCAAGCTGTCCGCTGATGCCATTTCGCTGACCCTTCCCCTCCCGCTGGAAAAGATCGGCAGCGCGCTGATCGAATCCCTCACCGTCAACAAGCTTCGCGAGGCGTATATACGGATCCAGATCAGCAGGGGCCCCGGCGAGATCGGCCTCGATCCGGCGCTCTGTCCCGCACCCACCATGGTCATCCTGGTCAAGCCGTTCAAGGACTATCCCGCGGAACTTTATGAAAACGGCGTGGCCGTGGCCGTCGTCAAGACCCGGCGGAACCATCCCCTCGCTCAGGACCCCGCCATCAAAAGCACGAATTTCCTGAACAACATCCTGGCCAAGATCGAGTCCCTGAAGGCCGGCGCCTATGAAGGCATCATGCTCAACTGGAAGGGATATGTGGCCGAAGGGACCATCAGCAACATATTCACGGTGAAGAAGGGCGTGCTGCACACCCCTCACCTCGACACAGGCATCCTGGAAGGCATCACGCGCGACCTGGTCCTGTTGCTCGCGAAAAGGAGCAAGGTCCGGGTGCAGGAGTCGCTGATGCGGACAAGCGATCTTTACCGGGCCGACGAGTGTTTCATCACGAACACCACCCTCGAGGTCATGCCGGTGACCTCCGTGGACGGAAACCAGGTCGGCTCGGGAATTCCGGGGCCGGTCACCAAAAAGCTCATCAACGCCTATCGGAACGAGGTGCAGCGTCATGTTTAAGGATGCCGGTCAGCTCGCCCAGATCATCGACCACACGCTCGTCAGGCCCGATGCGACGCTGGACGACCTCGCCGCTGCCTGTGTTGACGCGAAGCGTTACCGATTCGCAGCGATCATGGTGAACGGCTGGCATGTGGCGCGCGCCAAGACCGCCCTTGCCGGAACGGGGGTGAAGGTCGGTGCGGTGGTGGGCTTCCCCCACGGCGCCTGCACGACAACGGTGAAGATCGTGGAGGCCATGGAGGCCATGAAGAACGGCGCCGAGGAGCTCGACATCGTCGTGAACCTGGGCATGGTGAAGTCCGGCAAGCAGGAGCTCCTTGAGATCGACATCAAGAACGTGGTCGCCATGACCAAGGGCGTTGTGCACAAGATCATCATCGAGTGCGGCGCCCTGACGCCCGACGAGATCGCTGATGTGTGCAGGACCGCGGTCCGCGCCGGCACGGAGTTCATCAAGACCTCCACCGGCTACGGACCCCGAGGCGCGACCGTCGACGACCTTCTCGCCATCCGCGCGGTCATCGGCTCCACCTGCCGCATAAAGGCGTCCGGCGGCATCAAGGACCTGGAGACCGTGGAGGCCATGGTCAAGGCGGGCGCTGAGCGCATCGGAACGAGCGCAGGGCCGGCGATCATGGAAGAATTTTTCGCGCGGCGCTGAAGGCCGCAGCTCGACCACCTACCGGCCACTATTCATCGCCCATACGACCAAGGCACAGCCCGCTGTGGCCCTTTCTGTAGGAACCTTACTTCCTGAAAATGATGACGGCTCATCGCTCCGGCAGGGTGAACATCGAGGGCCGATCGCCGAACGCGAAGAGGTCAACGGCGATCCCCTCGTGGGGACGTATGCTATACTTTTCATAGGGAGTTTATCATGAGACCAAGACTCCTGATCATCATCCTCCTCGTTCTGACAGCCGGATGCGCCAAACCGCCAGCACAGACAAAATATGCCTGGATGCTCTATTCCGTTCCATCCGCGACGGTCGGTTCTTTTGTCGGCCAGAGCGTTGCCCTTTTTCCTGCCGCAAAGATCGAATGGGACCCAAATCAGGAGGTGTACCGCGAGACAATAGCGGGGCTCCTGTTCGCGGCGCTCAGCGCCGACAGGAACGGTCTCCAGTTCATCCCGGTCGATATGGTCCAGGGCAGGATCAACGCTGCAGGGGCGTGGGATGATTTTCTGCAGATGTATAAAGATTATGAGATAACCTCGGTGCTCAGAAAGGACCTGCTGGCAAAGATCGGCCGTGCGACAGGGGCAAGATATGCTATTGTTCCGAAACTTTTGCGGTATCAGCAGGAGGTCTTTGATCGCGCGACCATCGTCGGCATCTCTTTCCTGAAGACCCGTCAATCCACCGTGGACATCCATGTTCAGATCTGGGACATGGAGACCGGTATGGTCATCTGGCAGGGCGCCGGTGAGGGAACCGAGGCCACCGAGTTTGTTTCAGGGAGCCCCATCAGTTTCCTGACCGTTGCGCAGCGCGCTTGCGAGAGCCTTGCTCTGAAGATGCCCTGGACTGTCGCGCCGCCACCGCCTGCGCCGCCGCGCAAGGACCTTCAGCAGGCTCCCTCCTGGACTCCGCGTCTTGAAGAATGATTTGTCATCGTTTTTTCATGGATCTGTCTTTCTTGTAGAACATTCCAGCAGCATGCCTCCCACAAGCCGGCCTCGAAAAGCGTTCCATAGAGGTGAGGCAGTACCCGTTCCTGTTTCCCCTTGCAAAGGCTCCCGTACCGCCCAATAATATCCCGCTCACAGCGCTCCTAGCTGTCCCTGAACAATGCGGTAGCCAGGGCGCGCCCACTGCTCCCGGGACTTTCCCCTTTTACATTGACACACCGCAAGGGAGTATGATAGATTT
>JAAXXJ010000201.1 GCA_013334545.1 Nitrospirota bacterium
CGTTTCCGTGTAGAAGTCCACGATGCCGAAGCCGAGGCTCGCTTCGAAACCAGGCGCGATCCCCTCCATCTGTCCGAACACCGCGCCTAGGATCGGCATGATCTCCCAGGTCAGATTCTTTCCTCCTGAGAACTTCCAGCCAACGAAGAGCGAACCGCTGTCGATGGCCTCGTAGTTGTACCGAGCCTCGAGATGCAGCTGCCCGCGGTCCGCCCTGAGCACGGCAAGCGTGAAGTCGTCCTGGTTGCGGAAGGAATAGTACGATGCCGTGATATCATATTTCCAGCCGGCGGCATCGGCTGTCGAGGACGGCGCCGTTGAGAGGCCGGCCTCCTGGCCGTCGCAGGGCATTGCTCCCAGCAGCAGCGCTGCCGCCGTTGCGATTACACCGGTAAACATAAGAACTGCAGTTGGACAGGTCTTCACACGGGGACCTTCGGATAGTTCGGCACAAATGCGTCGGATCATTGGTTCACCATGCAAGCTGATCCGTTTTTGCTTCACAGCTTTGAAAATCCGCGTCAATCCGCGAGAATCCGCGTCCCAATGATTTTCAGGGATCAATTTCATCTTTCGCATCTTCACCCCCCGAGCGCCATGATGATGGACACCAGGACCCCTCCGACAGCCGCCATCGCCAGACCGGTCTTCCAGGCGATTCCGCCGGCATACTTACCGAGCTGGTAGCCGCCGATGAACAGCATCACCAGCGCGACCCCGTTCGAAACGCGCATCGCAAGCGCCAGCTCGGAAATGAAAATGAACGGCACCACGACAGGAAAGGTCGACAGGACCACGAGCAGGAACACGCCGAAGGCGCCGGCGTAATCATCGCGGCCAAGCCTCACCCGGGTGGGCACTTCGGGCAGCGCGACGAGCCTCCGCCGGATATCCTCGAGCCCCTCTGCGCTTATGGCCTCGCCGAGCCGGCCCGGCAAGGCCTCTGCGATGGTGTCATGCGCAGTTCGCGGCTCCGATGCGCCTCGGACAAGGCCCAGGAGCGTCAGGTTGCGCCCCCGCTCGGTCATTGTCGCAACGAGATACATGACCGCGTCGACCAGGCCCCAGGCGAGGTTGCAGCCGAGTGCGGTCAGCAGCACCGTGCGTACTTCCTCACGCCCTGCTGTGGCGGCATTGAGCGCTCCGGTGAACGACAGCGCCATGAGCACGCCGAAAATGATCTCCGAGATGCGGCTGACCGGGTCCAGCACCCGTTGGCGCTGCTCTTTCTCTCGATCTTTCATATTCCCGCCCCTTCTTGAGTCCGAGATGCTAACCATTCACCGCTAAGACGCGAAGGACGCGAAGAATTCACGACATCGGTATCTATCGGTTGGGAAGTGGTTCCCTTGGCGCTCTTTGCGCCTTCGCGGTTCAAAATATTTCTCAGTCCATCTGCATCAGTTCGCCCTTGGCGGCAGCAGGTAAAGCGTGATGGCGAAGGTCAGGTAGACCGCCAGTACCAGCACGCCGACGAACCATGCCGAGCGGCCGCTGTTGGCAACGAACGACGCCGTGAGCGTTGCGATCAGCATCATGAGCACGGCGCCCGGCCAGAACTGCAGGGTCATGGGCGAAGGACCCAGGGCGTAGCTCGCCAGCACCAGCACCGGCGCCACGAACAAGGCGATCTGCGTCGAGCTTCCGAGCGCAATGCCTACGCTCAGGTCCAGGCGGTTCTTGCGCGCCCCCGAGAAGGCCGCGGCCATTTCCGCCGCAGCGCCCACGAGCGCCACAACAATAAATCCCACGAAGGCGTCGGTCATCCCCATTATCTTGGCAGCTTCCTGCACTGACCCGACGAATACTTCGCTGACCAGCGCCACCAGCACGGTCACACCTGCCAGGGTGCCCAGGGCCAGGCCGATCGGCCATGGCGCTTCGTCCGCCTCCCCGTGCTGTTCCGCTGACCCGAAGAACTCCTTGTGCGTCTTGAGCGAGAAGAGCAGTCCGAGGCCGTAGATCGTGATCAGCAGGATCGCGAGGGAAATGCTCAATTGTTCGGTAAAGACCGCGGCCTTTACGGCGTCCGCCGCGCCCACGGCGGACGGGATGAGCAGCGCGACCGTCGCCAGGAACAGCAGGCCCGCCTGAAGCCGAGCACCCGCCCGGTTGAACTCCTGCTCGTGGTGCTTAAGTCCGCCCAGCAGGAGCGACGCTCCCAGCATGAACAGCGTGTTCGTGACGATCGCGCCGGCGATGGACGCCTTCACCAGCATATACTCCCCTGCCCGAAGCGCGGTCAGGGCGATGACCAGCTCGGTCAGGTTCCCCAGCGTGGCATTGAGCAGTCCTCCGACCGCGTCGCCGGTCTTGGCCGCAACTGACTCCGTGGCGTGGCTGAGCAGTACGGCGAGCGGCACGATGGCGAGGATGGACAGCACGAAGAGCAGCGTCGGCGAGCTTTGCCCGAGATGCTCTGCAACGAAGACTACCGGCACGAACGCCAGCAGCCACAGCAGCGGATTGCGGCGTATCTCTTTCAGGAGCAGGTTCATAGCGGCATCCTCCCCTAACCCGGGCAAGCCGAAACCAAAATCGAATGCGCGTTAGCCGCGGATGCACACTGATGAACACGGATAAAGATCAAAAAGAAGTGTTGCTGAAAATCCGTGCCAATCCGCGGAAAATAGTGCTCTTTGTGATTCATGGCTCAGGCAGCAGTCACTTCGAACAGGTGGTATTGCCACGGCGCCAACCCGACGTACAGGCCGGCGTCCCGCATCTCGTCCCCGTTTCGGTCGTAGGTCTCGTCTGACAGGACCTCGTTGAGGAGCCACGTCTTTCCTCTCAGCTCATCCCATGGCACCTGGATACGCGCCTGGGAGGTGTCCTGCCCTAGATTGATGATGACGAGAAAGCGTTCATTGTCCTTGGCCCAGCACCAGGCCAGAATGTTCAGGAAGCTCTGGTTGTCAGGCCAGCCGCTCCGCTCACAGAGGCGCCATTCACCGTTCCTGAAGATGTCACGATCGACCGCTTTGAGGAGTTTTTGGTAGAACGCAGCGAGATCAGGATCAACGACCTCTGCCGGGCGACGGCCCAGAAAGACCGGCAGCCTCACCCTCCGTCCTTCGAACTGACCCTCATGCAGCAGCTTTGCTCCGGTGAGGGTGAGGATGGCCACCGCAGCGGCGCGTCCTTTTCCGTCCGGGAACGAAGCGGCGGCCCTGGGCTCGTCATGGTTCTCGATGAACCGGACCATTCCTTCCTGGTAGGAAGGGTCCGCAAGAAGGTGAAGGCGAACGCTCTCGGCGTCACCATGTTCCATCCGGTCATAGAGCTTCTTGTCGTAGCAGTGGTCGAAGCCCTGCTGCTGCAGCTCCCACTCCAGGTCCCAGTATGCCTCGGCGATGAACTTGAACTCCCGATGCTTCATTTTGACCGCCGGGATGACCATGGCCCAGTAATCGCTCGTGGGCTTCGCTCCCGCGCGGGCTCCCCACGTGCGCTCGAAGATAGTGTTCAGCATGAGCATGGCCATATCGCACCGTATGCCGTCGCACTGGCCGGCGATCTCCGAGACCGTCTCGATCACCGCCTGCCGCAGCCCCGGTTGAAAGGCGTTGAGCTGAAGCACATCGGGCCAGGCGGGGAAAAAAGGGTCCCGGCCGCAGGCAAACACCTTCCCGCCCGTTTCGATGAAGGACGCCGGATCGTTCCTCGCATCGTCCGCGTTCCCCTGCACGAAATATTCCGGATGCGTCCCGACCCAGGGGTGGTCCGGAGCGACATGGTTCGGCACGAAATCGAGAAGAAGTCGGATACCGCGCTGCGCGAGAGCTTTCCGTGCTGCTGCCAGTCCCGTCGGACCGCCGAGGTGCTGATCCACGACGTAGCGCCGCACGCAGTAGGGCGAGCCGACGTTGTCCTCCGCTGAAAAGTCAGGGAGGGCCCTCTTGAAATCTTCGAGCAGCCCTTTGTTCCGGATGGAGATATTGATCCCGGCAGGGCTCCGCTCCCAGACCCCCATGAACCAGACGGCGTCAAAGCCATGAGCGGCGATGGCATCCCACTCCAGCTCCGGGACCGTCGAGAGATCAACCGGTTTCTTGTATTTGAGACCGAGCTCACGCAGCCAGACCCACGTATTGATCTCGTAGATGACGGGGTGTTTGGACCAGGCTCTCATAGTATGTCCCCTTTATCGTTTATCAAACTGAAAAAATCATATTATAGCTAAGATCATTTTGCCACCGAGGACACAGAGTTCACAGAGAAAGGCCATTACAAGTGGTATTAGGTTTCCTCGGTGTCCTCGGTGAACTCTGTGGCAAAAAGAAATTTCTGCTCTTATGATCCCTCTCAGAAGCGAATCGTAGCGCCGAGCGCCGGACCGTCGAAGCGCAGGTCCTGGACAAGCTTGTCATCCTTCTGGTCGAAGTAAAGATCACGATAAGCCAGTGTCATCTCGCCCCACTTGAACGAATAGGCAATGCCGAGCATCCACTGATAGGTCAGTTGCGAGGAGCCCGCGCCGAAGTCGAGGTAGTAGGGGATCGACCAGCGGCTGATGCCGAGCGGAATGCGCCCCCTGACGCCGATGATCCCGTCCCACAGGTCCTCCCCCGCGGAAATTCCCCCGTTTCGCGGGAAGGTCAGTCCTCCTCCGCCCGTCGCGGTGATATCAGTCACAAGCTGCCAACTGGTCGAGGCCTGCAGGGAGAAGTAACGCAGGCCGGCGAAAACGTCGAGCTTCACGGCATGGCCGGTCTGGACCGCGTAGCCTGCGCCGAGCGTCCAGGCCGTACCCCGCAGCGACGAACTGGTCGCAAGGTTCAGGCTGGAACTCACAAGACTGCTGCCGAAATTAACCGATGTGACCTTGCTGTTCTCGTCGGTGAAGGCCAGATAAATGACATCGGTGAAGACCGACCACCTGTCCCTGCGAACCTCGCCCGTGAGCATGACGACGGACTGCAGGTTCTGGAGATAGTCGTTCGGACCGGTCTCGACCTCAGGGCTCCCTCCGGCGCCCTGCGGAATGTCATACTTCAGCGTTCCGTTCACATTCGGCAGCCAGAGGTAGGGCGTTATCGAGAATGTCCACTGGTCGGCAGTCGCATCAGTCTGTGCGTGCGCAAGACCCGGGAAGAACAGTGCAGTTATCGCTGCCAGTACTACCATTCCTGCGGCAAAGCGCTGTCGGCGGGATATCGAGTTCATCTTACGCTCCTTAGCAAGCGCCCTATTTGCCTCTCTTTATTGTATGAATTTACCATGGGCTGCGGTTGATTTCCCCACCTCCTGTGCTCAAAGCGAGGTGGGGAAGATCAGTTATTTCGTCCCACTCGGCGCAGAACTCGGCTCTGCGGCCGGTGTCGGTGCAGGTGCTGCCGCCGGTGCTGGAGCCTCTGCCGGGGCGGGTGCTGCTGCCGGTGCCACGACCGCTGCCGGGGCCGCTGTCGGTGTCGGAGCCGGTGTCGGAGTCGGTTTGCTCACGGGAGCAGCAAGGCCGGCTTTATATTCTCTCTCACTGATCTCTTTCACTTGCGAATTCTGGAGCGTGACGATGCTGCCAGTGCGAGCATCCATCACTTTTACCGCACCACCACTGAAGGTATCGATCTTCTGTGTATAAAACTCCTTGCCCGATTGCGGATCCGTCACCTTGTAATATGATGCGCATCCAACGACAAGCAGACCGACGCACAGGCCTACGACAAGCCATCCATACCTCATTGACCGTTTCATGGTTTACTCCTCCTTTCATGATAGATACAGCGTCCAGGTTCAGGTTGGCGCTGAGAGAACAAAGGACCGCGCCGTGCACATCAGCTTTTTGGGTCTTCTGACTTTCGTATGGGTATTACTAAGTGTCTTTAAGATTATTATGCTGAATTATCAAGCCTCAGACGACCTTCCAGCCACCTTTCTTGCTTG
>JAAXXJ010000202.1 GCA_013334545.1 Nitrospirota bacterium
CATCACGTCCTATTTCAAGGCGTATCGCGTGCTGGGCGATACCGGCCTCAAGGACTTCGCGCTTGCCAGTCTCGACCGCATCATCCGGGAGCGGTCCAATGACGGTGTGCTCCTGCATTGCGAAGGCGTTCCGGCCGTGCTGGATGATCATGTCTATCTTGTCGAGGCGCTGGTTGCCGCCTACGAAGCGACCGGCGATCGTGCCCGGCTGGACCTCGCGGTCATGTTCATGGACCGGTGCGTCGCGCTGTTCGGGGACAGCGCAGGCGGCTTTTTCGACACCGAGGCCGAGGTGCTCGGCACGCGGCTCAAGCGCATCGAGGACATCCCACATCCATCGGCGAACGCTGTCGTCATCATGCTGCTGATCAAAATGTTTCACATCACGGGCAGGGAATCCTACCACGCTGCTGCCGAACGTTCGCTCCGCATTTTTGCCGCTGCGGTGCGCGAGATGAGCATCCATGCCGGGACCTATTTCTGCGCCCTCGACGCCTGGTTCACGACGCTCAAGCTGACGGTGGAGGCCCGGCCCGACAGCGTACTCGCCCGCGCGGCAATGCGCCTCACCGGCCCGTACACGTCGCTGGTGTACGGCAAGGAACAAGGAAGGATCATCCCGTGCGTCAACGAGACCTGCTATGAGCCGGTCACGAATGAGGCCGGCCTGCAGCAGTATGCGGCAGGAACCTAGGGCCGCCGGATGGCTCCCTGTCCCAACTTTTTTCCTCAAGCACCATAAAACCTGTTAATTGACAAACACGCGAACGGTATGCTATCCTAGTTTGGGTAGCAGCAGATGCATCTTCTCTTGCCCCGACACGCACTTCGGACCTTATAAATAATTTTACAAGGAGGATATCATGAAGAGAACGATGATGGTGTTGTTGTCGCTGGTCCTGATGCTGAGCCTCGCGGTATTATATGGCTGTCCCAAGAAGGCAGAGGTGGCATCGGCGCCTGAGCAGCCTCAGAAAGTTGAGCCGGCCCCGGCGAAGTCGGCCGAGGACATAGCCGCTGAGAAAGCCGCCGCAGAGAAGCGCGCCGCTGAGGCAGCCGCAAGGGCCGCCGAGGAAGAGAAAGCCCGCGAAGCGGCCGCCAAGGCCGCGGCTGGTCTCCAGCCGATCTATTTCGACTTCGACAAGTCCTTTATCCGCGATGATGCCAAACCGGTCATGAAGGCGAACGCCGAGTACCTCAAGGCGAACCCCAAGGTGAAGGTCCGCATCGAGGGCAACTGCGACGAGCGCGGCACCATCGAATACAACCAGGCCCTGGGTCAGCGCCGTGCGGCTGCTGCCAAGAAATACCTCACGGACATGGGCATCTCGGCAAAACGCATCTCGCTCATCAGCTACGGCAAGGAGAAGCCCATCTGTTCACAGAGCACCGAGGATTGCTGGCAGAAGAACCGGCGGGATGACCTCATCGCCGCCGAGTGATCATGCAAAGCGCGGGGAGGGGAGGCATTCCCGGTACCCGCGCTTTTTTTATCGTACTGCCCCAGGAGACCTGCAAGATCATGAGCAAGAAAGCCCTGCTGACCATTACCACGCTTGTCTTCGCCGCCGGCTGCGCACCGCAGGCGGAGCTCGTAAAGCTCCGCAACGAGATGAACGACCTTCGCACGGAGACGCGCTCGGAGATCAAAGACCTGAAGGGTATCGAGAAGCGGCAGGACCAGCTTGCGGCGGACGTCAAGAGCACCTCCGACCTCCAGAGGTCCATTGCCGATCAGGGTGCGCAGTTCGACCAGCTGGTAACAGACCTCCAGATCATGCAGGGGAAGCTCGAGGAGAACAACTTCCGCATGAAGGAGATGTCGCAGAAGCTGGACGACAAGGCTTACCGGCTCTCGGAGCTCACCGCGCGGGTAGACCAGCTTGAGAGCAAGCTGAAGTCGGCCCCCTCCGGCACCCCGGTCCCGGATAAAAAAACGGAGGCAAAGACCCTCGGACCGTCGGAAGCGTACCAGCAGGCCAAGACCGACTACGACAAGGGGAACTTCGACCTTGCCATCGCCGGGTTCGGGAACTACCTGAAGCAGTTCCCCGACGCCAGCCAGGCGGACAGCGCCCAGTACTGGATCGGCGAAAGTTACTACAGCAAGAAGGAGTACGGGAAGGCGATCGAGGAGTTCAGCAAGGTCCTGAAGGACCATCCGAAGAGCGAGAAGGCCCCCGGCGCCCGGTTGAAGATCGGCTATTCCTATCTGAACGAGAGGAACAACGCAAAGGCCAAGGAACACCTTAACAGGGTTATCAAGGATTACCCCGCCAGCAAGGAAGCCGCGCTTGCCAAGGAGAAGCTGAAGAAGATCGGGAAGTAGCGACCTTCGCTTCGTTATTGGCACCTGGACAATCGGCTTTGCCCACAATCGTTATTCCCCCCGTCCCGGTCCCGCTTGCTGATCTGTTTAAAGGCTTTTCTCTCCTGTTCTGAACGTATCTTCCAATATGCCCTGTAGCAAATGCTACATGATTTTCATGAGGCGCTCCAGTCCCCCTCTCCCACCGACAGCAAGACATTCCGAACCTATTGATTCATTGAGGCAAATCGATATCATTTCTTTGGCGAAACTATTGCTATACCATTCATAAGGTCTAACCAGGGGCACCGGCCAAGACCTGAACATTATTCTTTTCGAGGGAGGCAAGGAGCATGAAGAAGCTGCTGATGGTTGGATTCGCAATGCTGTTGAGCACCGGCGTGGCGCTGGCAAAGGACTATGAAGTAAAGAAAAAAGCGGGGGACTTCGACGTGGTCGTTACGATCGACAAGAATCCACCGGTGACGGGTGACAATGGCGTGACCGTATCGGTGAAGGATGCGGCAGGGAAGGCGGTCAAGGACGCGAAGGTGGTCATCGACTACTCGATGCCGGCCATGCCGGGCATGCCGCCCATGAACTACAAGGCCGACGCGATGCTGAGGGGTGACGTATACACGGCGACCATGAACCTTTCCATGGCCGGCCCTTGGAACGTCGCCGTCAAGATAAGCGCCGGCGGCAAGACCGGCAGCATGAAGTTCACCGTCGACGCGAAGTAACTTCATTGCGGATTTCGGACTGCGGCATGCGGATTAAGAGCATTACCATAAGGATCATGCATCTGGTCATCGCTGCGGCTACGCTGTTCCTGTTTTCGGCGCGGATTATGGCAGCAGAGACCGTGGCGCCGCTCGAACTGCAGCCGCTGATCCAGGAGGCGCTCAAGAACAATCATGAGGTCTGGGTCGCCGAGGCGAAGTGGAAGGGTTCGGCGTCACGGGTCAAGCTGGCGGGGAGCCTTCCGGACCCCATGGTCATGATCGGTTACCAGAACGAGGGGTGGAGCAAGTACTCCTACGGCAAGACGGAAGGAGCACAGTGGATATACGGGGTCTCCCAAATGTTCCCGTTCCCGGGCAAGCGCGCGCTCAAGGAGGAGATGGCAGCGCGGGACGCCGATACAGCGGCGGCCATGCATCGGGCAGCCCAGCTCGGAACCGTGGCGCGGGTGAAGGAGCTCTACTTCGATCTCTTGCAGGCCTACAAGGAGCTTGACCTGGTCCGGGAGCGTGCCTCGCTGTTCAGCAGGATCGAGGAGGCGGCACTGGCACGGTATGCCACGGGCATGGGGCAGCAGCAGGAAGTGCTGATGGCCCAGACGGAGAAGTACATGCTCCTCGAACGGGAGGCCATGCTGAAGCAGAAGCGGCAGGCCGTCGAGGCCATGCTGACCGCTACCGTGGGACGGGAAGGGGGCACTCCGTTCGGCAGGCCGGTTGAGCTGCCGGCCACGCCCTTTTTCGCGTCGGGGGATGACCTGATCCGGCAGGCACTCGAGAACTCGCCCGAGGTCCGGTCGCGGGAGAAGATGCTCTCGGCCTCTCAGGCGGGGGTCCACATGGCCGAGAAGGAGTACTATCCCGATGTGACCCTGGCCGGCACCGTACTCAAGCGAAGCGGAGATTTTCAGGATATGTGGGCACTGACTGCCACGTTCAACATCCCGCTCTATTTCAAGTCGCGGCAAGATCAGGCCCTGGCTTCTGCCCGTGCCATGTCGTCTGCCGCGATTCACGATCTCGCGGGGATCAAGGCCATGCTTACGGCGAGCGTGCGGGACAACTATTCGATGGTCCGGTCTGCGGAGCAGCTGATGGACCTGTACCGCACCGGACTGATCCCCAAGACCAACCAGGATTTTGAACAATCACTGACCAGCTACCGGAATGGCAAGATTGAAGAAATCACCGTCGTGAGCAGGCTGAAGTCGCTACTTGAATACGAGACCTCGTACTGGACGCAGTTCGTGGCGAGGGAAAAGGCGATCGCTCGGATCGAGGCGCTGACGGGGACGGACGACCAGGCTGCCGCACAGGGAGATGACCATGACCAGCAGGAACAGAAATAACGGGCAGGGCATAGGAACAGCCTGCATCGCCATGATCGTTGCCGCGGCCCTGTTGTTCTTTCCCGCGGCAGGCGGGGCGCAGGAGCCGAAGCAGCAAGCAACTGCAGCGCCCGCCGAAGCTGCGACGGTGGAGATCCCGCAGGACAAACAGCAGCTCATTGGCGTCAAGACCATCGTGGTCGCCCCGCGCCAGATCGGCAAGGTGATCAGGACCGTGGGCCGCGTTGAATACGACGAACGGAAGTTCGCGACGGTCAACATGAAGTTCGAGGGATGGATCGAGAAGCTGTTCGTCGATTATACGGGAATGCGGGTCAAGAAAGGCGATCCCCTCGCCGAGGTGTACAGCCCCGAGCTCCTGGCGACTCAGCAGGAGTTCCTGAGCACGGTCCGGTGGGCCAAGTCTACGAGCGAGGCCAAGGACGGGGCAGTGGGCGGCATGCTCGCCCGGGACGCCGATGCGGTCCTCGACGCGGCTCGCCAGCGGCTCCGGCTCTGGGACATTTCCGACGAGCAGATCAAGGCCATCGAGAATACCGGCAGAACGGTGCGCACCGTCACGCTCTACAGCCCCGTGGACGGCACGGTGGTCCAGAAGAACGCGATCCAGGGCATGCGGGCGATGCCCGGCGAGAAGCTCTTCGACATCGCCGACCTGTCCACCCTATGGATCACCGCGGACCTCTATGAGCAGGAACTGCCGCTGATCGCTGCGGGCGAGACCGCGCAGATCAGCTTGAGCACGATGCCGGGGAAAGAGCTCACGGCGCAGCTCGAGTTCGTCTACCCCACGCTGACCGGGGATGCCCGGACCGTCAAGGTCCGGATGACGGTGCCCAATTCCGGCGGCAGGCTCAAGCCGCAGATGTTCGCGAACGTGGACATCAAGGTCGGCATAGGCAGGCGGCTCGCGGTGCCCGATGACGCGGTGCTCGACACGGGCACGCGCCAGATCGTTTACGTGGACAAGGGCGATGGGTACTTCGAGCCGCGGGAGGTAAAGCTCGGCCTGCATGCCGATGGGTACCGCGAGGTCCTGTCCGGCCTCAAGAACGGCGAGAAGGTAGCGCGGTCCGCAACGTTCCTCATCGATTCCGAGGCGCAGCTCAAGGGAATAAGATAGAACAACGTCTGCCACAGAGGCACTGAGACACAGAGAAGAACGTAAGAAAAACCTTTGACACTGATTTACACTGATAACACCTATGATAACGACAGATTAATCCGAATTTATCATAACTAAAAATCCGCCTTGATCTGTGTCAAAGAATAGCCAGTTTTTCCTCTGTGCCTCTGTGTCTGTGGCGAAAAGGTTATCCATGATATCCAAGATCATCGAATACAGCAGCAGGAACCGGTTCTTCGTGTTCCTCGTGGTCGGATTCCTGACGCTCTGGGGAATTTGGACGCTCCAGCGCATGCCT
>JAAXXJ010000509.1 GCA_013334545.1 Nitrospirota bacterium
TGCCCCGCGCCGCAAGCTCTTGTGCTCGGCGGACCGATTCCTTATAGGGTGAATTGCCTCCATCGATGACCACATCTCCCGCGGCAAGAAGCGGAGCGATCTCCTGCAAAACACTATCGACCGCCTGGTAGGGCACCATGATCCAGATCAGACGGGAAGGCGCCAGCGTTGCGATCAGCGACCCCAGGGTATCCGCAGCCCGCCCTCCTTTCTTTTTCACTTCCTGAGCAGCGTCAACATTGCGGTCGAAGGCGATTACGTCGTGGCCTTTTTCGAGCAGCCGCTCCACCATGTTGGAGCCCATCTTGCCCAAACCGATATATCCTAATTTCATAGCGCCCTCGTAGCCTTCCGGGAGAACCGTCCGTACAGCGTAATCACGACACGCATCGGTACTCGCTCCTGTAGTAAAGAATAGCACACCGGGGAGTCGTGTCAAGAAATGTCGCGCTATTATCGGGGTGCCAGACTCGTTTCCTCGAGTGAGCGCGGTAGCTTCATCATGTGGCAAACGTTGCCCGGACTGTGGTATAGTATGATCGATCTGCGGACATTCTGCAAGCCATCATCACTGCTTGGCATCGGAGTAATCATACACCATGATCATTCTTAAGCCTCAACCGTGCCCCCGCGGGCCATTCCATGAGACGGTCCGGTCCCTTCGCCGAGAACCGCTCACCGCGCAGGGCATCAAGACACTTCAGGTCAATGTGGGCTACCGCTGCAACCTGTCCTGTTCGCACTGTCATGTCGAGGCCGGCCCCGGTCGGACAGAGGTCATGGACGGAAGTACCGTTGATGCGATCCTCCGGGCGCTCGATAACAGCCCCATTTCCATCGTCGATATGACCGGCGGGGCACCGGAGCTGAACGCCCATTTCCGCCGTTTTGTCGGTTCAGCGCGCCGGATCGGGAAACAGGTCCTCGTCCGCACCAACCTGACAGTCCTGCACGAACCCGGGATGGAGGACCTGCCGGTCTTTTACCGGGACCAGGACGTAGAGCTTATCGCCTCGCTGCCCTGCTACCAGCAAGGCAATGTAGATGCCATGCGTGGTAGCGGCACCTTCTCGAAATGCATCACATCGCTCCGGACGCTGAACAGCCTCGGTTACGGCATACCCGGCGGGCGGCTGCTCCATCTCGTCTACAACCCCGCGGGCCCGTTTCTTCCTCCGCACCAGGGAGCTCTGGAACAGGACTACCGGCGCGAGCTGCGCGACCGTTATGGCGTCTCGTTCAGCACCCTCTTCGCCCTCACCAACATGCCCATCGGGCGGTTCCATGACCGGCTCGCACGTTCCGGTGAACTGGAGCGCTACCAGGACCTGCTCGCCTGTTCCTTCAATCCCGCGACGCTCGACGGCGTCATGTGCCGCACCCTGCTGAGCGTGGGCTGGGACGGCAGGCTCTATGACTGCGATTTCAACCAGGTCCTCGGCCTGACCGTGGGCCCGGCTGTTCCTGCGCATGTCCGAAATTTTTCCTACGACGCACTCGCCCGTAGGACGATCCGCGTCGGCGACCACTGCTACGGCTGCACCGCGGGCCGCGGATCCACCTGCACCGGCTCGACGGCCTGAGGTACGGCAGGAAGGTATACCATGAACCTGAGCGTGCTCATCTGTACGCTGGCCTTTCTTTTCTCGTCATCGCCCGCTTCTGCAGGCGACCGGCAGGTCCTCTTCCGCGAGGATTTCAGCACTCTCGACAACTGGAAGCCCTTGTTCTTTCCCAAGATCAAGAGCCACTCGACCTACACCATCGAGCGCGACGGCGACAAGCCCGTCCTCAGGGCCGAGAGCCATGCCTCTGCCTCGGCCA
>JAAXXJ010000203.1 GCA_013334545.1 Nitrospirota bacterium
ACGATGCGATGGTCAGCACGCCGATCAGGATGCCCGTTGTGCCCCAGGCAAAGCCCTTCGATTTCGACTTGAACTCCGGCTTGCCCGCGAACACGAAGGTCAGTACGCCGACGGCGAAGATCGCGATCGTGAGCCATTTGAGCACTGGGCCTCCTCCAAAGAGGTCCCAGATGGCGGGGCTCGAGGTTCCGTTGATCTCGACCTTGAAACCCTTGAGATAATTATTGATCGGGCTCAGCAGACCGTCCGCGGTCATCACGGCGCCGAAGAAGAATCCGAGGATGGCGATAAGGGCGGACAGCTGGCCCTCGCCGATACGATAGACGATGCCGCTGGCGCACCCACCGGCGAGAACGATCCCGAGGCCGAAGAGAAATCCGCCGAAGATGTTCGCCACTGGAACAAAGCTCTGACGAAGGAGCGCCACGGCCTCGAGGTTCCCAGTATCGGGATTGATCACCTGCAGAAGACCCATGTCCTCCAATAGGTTTGATCCGATGATCGCCACGACCAGGGCGAAGAGATAGGAACGGAAGAGCGTCAGGTCCTTCATGAAGATGATGTCGCGGAATGCCGAGTTCAGACAGAAACGGCCCCTCTGAAGAATGTAGCCGAGGGCGAGACCGGCCAAAATTGCGGTCCCAAAAGAAATGATGCTACTATGCAGCATAAGTTTTATTCTCCTTCCAGTCTACCGTATAGGATTTTTCACCTCTCGATCTCTTCGCGACAAGAACAGGCACGCTCGTGCTCCGCTCGACTGCCTTGAAAACAGAACCCCTTACGAACGGCCGAAACAGGGAAAAACCGTCGTCGGCAATGATGATCAGATCCACCCTTTCTTCCCGCGCGAGGTTCAGTATCTCCTCGGACGGATCACCCTCCTTGAGAACGGTCTTGACCTTCACCGTGCCGGCCTTCTCGAGTTCCTTCTCGCAGAAACCAAGGATCCGGTCGGACCCCTCACCCCGCGCTTGATCACGTACATGATTCCGCTGCTCAATCATGTCTCGTAGTAATGCGGTCCTGTCCGCGGGCCGCTGTACGTGGACCACCACAACGGTCTCCGGTCCCCGGACCAGGGCCCTGTGCACGGAAAGAACGGATTTCGCCCCTCCTTTCTCGTCCACAACCATGAGGACCTTCTTCATCACCCCTCCTGAAGAAAAAAATACTATGACGGGCGAGATGACATACCTCGTCCGTCATAGGATCGACTCAATAAACTCCCGAATTGATTACTTCAAACCCACGGCCGCTGCCGAGGTCCAGGCAAATTTCTCTTCCGCAGAGGGATTCTTCGCGACGAGGACCGGCACCGGGGCATGCTTCTCGATATCCTTGCTGATGGAGCCGGTAACCATTCTCTGCATGAAGGTTTTCCCGTTGTACCCTGTAACAATAAGGTCCACACTCTCTTCCTGGGCGACCTTCAGGATTTCCTCGGAGGTAATGCCGTCCCTGATGATTGTCTTAACACTGACCAGACCGCCGTTCTCCAGTTCCTTCCGATAGAAGTTCAGTATCCTTTCCGATTTCCGGTCCAGGCTCTCTTTATAATCCGTTCCCTTCAAAGCTTCACGAAGCGTGTTCAGCTCAGCCTCTCCGAGCATGTCGATCATCATGGACTTCCCCTCGAGCTGCTGCACATGGACCAGCACCACGCTCTCAGGAGGACGCACCATGTTCTGGAATACCGACAGAACCGCTTTTGATCCTTCTGTCTCGTCTACTGCGATCAAAACCTTCTTCATAACTACCTCCTTGTTTGTGGGGCGATTAACCCGTATAATATGTTAATGGATAACTGTCACCTTCTGGAGGATGAATCCCAGAATGAACAGAGCGAATACGACTGCTGATGTGACGGACACAGCGGCCCATGCATCCCTTTTCGTGTACGGCTCTTCGCACATGAGCGGCCGGCGTGCCACCAGGACCGGGACCTTGGCGTTCTTTTCCACGTGCTCGGCAACCCTGCCGGTAATGAACCGGTCGAAGCCTTTCCGTCCGCTCTGGCCGAGGATGATGAGGTCCGCGCCGACCTCATCGGCAACGTGAAGGATCTCTTCGGTGGGAATGCCTTCCCTCCTCATGGTCCGAAGTGTTACCTGACCGTCATTCTTCAGCTCTCTGGAGTAGAAGGCAAGGATCTTCTCCGACCTGGTCTCCACCGCCTCTATATGATCGGTGCCACGGAGCATTTCCCTGAGCGTGGACCTCTCTGCATCGCCCAGCATATCGATCATCAGGGAGCGACCTTCTAGCCTCTCTATATGAAGGAGGATGACCTCGACCGGCAACTGGACAAAGTTACGGAATACTGACAATACATTCTGAGAGCCTTTCGTATCATCGACAGCGATCAAGATCTTTTTCATGTAACCTCCAAAGGCATTAGATTACTTTGTATCGTATCTGCCTAATAAATAGCAAGTCTAATGCCATATTAATGTTTATTTGCAAGCGTCAACTTATCAATAAGTTACATGTCATTATAACATTATCATTGACATTTATTTGTTAAAATGCTAATTAACGTTAATTCTGTTAAGCTAACAATTAACATATTGCTAATTAACACATTACATTTTACAACACTAGTAACCAAGGTGCCCCATGCCTAACATCGAACAATTATGCAAAGAGCCGAACTTCCTGATCAATGTCTTCGAGACCATGCGAGATGGCCTCATGATCGTCGACAAGGATGGCAACATCATTTTTTTCAACCGCTCGGCCGAAAGAATTACCGGGTACCGCAAAGAAGAGGTCATTGGTCATCAGTGCACTATTCTTGATAGCGATACCTGCGTCATGCTGACCGACGAAGGCCGCAAGATGGACTGCGGCATATTCAAAACGGGAGCCCCCATCAAAAACAAGAAGTGCCGGATCCGTGCGAGCGACGGAAGGGCTGTCTACCTCCTGAAGAACGCCACAATCCTGAAGGATGAGAAGGGTGAGATGATCGGAGCCGTGGAATCGATGACGGACATCACCTCGCTCTATATGAAGGAAATGGAACTCGAAGAGCTAAAGCATGAGCTACGGCAGGAATACTGGTTCATGGGACTCCTCGGAAAGAGCGAACCGATGCAGTATTTGTTCGAGCAGATCCGGAACGCCGCCGGCAGCGAGGCCCCTGTGCTCGTCTACGGCGAAAGCGGCACCGGCAAGAACCTCGTGGCCCAGGCGATCCATAGCCTGAGCAGGCGCAAGGATGGGCCCTTCGTGGCGCTGAACTGCGGATCGCTCAACGACTATCTTCTCGAGAGCGAGCTCTTCGGCCACAAGAAAGGCTCGTTCACCGGTGCCACGAGCGACCGCATGGGGAGGTTCGAGGCAGCGCACAACGGGAGCATCTTCCTCGATGAAATCGGTGATATGCCAAAGGTAATGCAGGTGAAGCTGCTGCGGGTGCTCGAAGAAAAGGTGGTGGAGCGCGTGGGAGACCACCGGCCGGTTCCGGTCAACGTTCGGTTGATCTCCGCGACGAACAAGGACCTGAACTCCCTCGTCAATTCAGAGGTTTTCCGGGAAGACCTCCTGTATCGGATCAACTCCATCCTGATTAAGGTCCCGCCCCTGCGGGAACGGGCGGAGGACATTCCTGTGATAACGTTCCATTACTTGAAGAAGATATCCCACATTAACAACAAGGACATCCGGAGGATCAGCCCGGACGCCTTGGATATTATCACGAACTATCGCTGGCCGGGCAATGTTCGTCAGCTGATCAATACCATCGAGCATTGCGCCATCACCTGCAAGGGTGATACCGTCGAGGTCTCGGACCTGCCGGAGTACGTTTTTCATGAGAAAAAGGTAGAGGGGAACGACAAGAGCACCGACCGTGATCAATTGCTCTCGGCCCTATCGCAGCACAAAGGGAACCGGACGCTGACGGCGAAACACCTCGGCATCAGCAGGGTAACCCTTTGGAAAAGGCTGAAGGAGCTCGGCATCGAATGAGCGGGGGTCGCAACGGCAGCGATAAAGGGTCCGTCCGGGCCCCGGCCCCTTCCGACGCACGATGCCCTGATGACACCGCTTTCTGCAGTCCGTCCGGAAACGCCGCAGCACGAGAGGGCTCAGTTTACGAGTTCCCGCCCTGGCAGTCTTGTCTCAAAATAAGGCGGCTATTGTCAAGCCAACAACGGCGACCAGCAGGCCGACGCCAATGACCGCTGCAGTCTTCCGTTGAGACAGGGCACGTTCCCTGCCGCTGTCGAAGAACGGGGCGAGCAAGACAACGCTGAAGGCGAGTCCCGGCAGGAGCACGGCGCCCACAAAGGTCCACCGGCCGGGAAAGTACTTGGTGAGCTGGTACAGGAACAGGAAGTACCATTCCGGCCGGGGGCTGAACTGCGTGGAAAAGTCAATCTCCCTGCCGATGGCTGGCGGGAACAGGACGGCCAGAAGCAGCACCGCTTCGACCGCGAACAGCGCGACCACCGCAACTTCGAAGAAGTAGTAGGGAAAGAACGTTTTCTCGTTTTTCGTTGTCTGCATCAACAGTGTTGTTCTCCTGTATCCTTAACCCCGTCTCCTGTCCCCATGTAATCCTGTCCCTGCGTCTCCGTGTCCGCTGTTTCTTACATCCCTCCCGATATCCCGGTCCTCCGGATCATGTGGAAGTGGAGCCAGAGGAAGACGCCGGTAAAAAGCGGCAGCCAGAGGATATGCATGCTGTAGAACCGGAGGAGCGTCGCACCCGTCACCTCCGCACCGCCGCGGATGAGGCCGGCGAAGAAGTTCCCTGCCAGGGGCACGGACCCGACCATGTTCGTGCCGATCACCGTGGCCCAGTAGGCCTTCTGGTCCCAGGGCAGGAGGTAGCCCGTGAACCCGAAGGACAGGGTCAGGACCAAGAGGAACGAACCCGCCACCCAGTGCAGTTCCCGCGGGTTCTTGTACGACCCGGTGACGAAGACCCTGAGCATGTGGAGCACGATCGTGACGACCATCAGGTTCCCGGCCCAGTGGTGCGCCGCACGGATGAGACCTCCCAGCGGCACCTCGCGGTGCAGCTGCTGGATGCTGCGGTAGGCGTCGGACTCCGAAGGCGCATAGTGCATAGAAAGGAGGAGACCGGTGAGAATGAGGATGATGAAAAGCGTGAAGGTGATGCCACCGAAGCAGTAAAAATAGTTGATCCACCCCGGCACCGGTTTGTCCAGGATCCTCCGGTGCCTGCCGGTGAAGCCGAGGCGGTCGTTGAGATAGTCGAGAATGCGCATAAGTACGTTTTCCCGCAGAGGACTGCTACATTAAAGGCAATTGGACGCGGATCAAATCGGATGAACGCGGATAGATTAAAAGCTCTTTTTGGGTTTACGTCTTACCCCGCGTCACCGTGTCTCTGTCCCGTGTCGCTCTTGAAGCCTAGACCTTGATCCCCACCATCACCGTCCCGTTCCTGACCTCGACGGGATAGGCCGTGAGCGGTATGGGCGGAGGGCCGGCGATGTTCTTCCCGGCGATGTCGTATTTCCCCCCGTGGCAGGGACAGACGAACTCCCGCGTCTCCTTCCGGTAGTTCACCAGGCAACCGAGGTGGCTGCAGACGGCCGAAAGCACCGTGAGCTTATCCGCCGATGAGATGATGAAGACCCGGGCCTTCCTCTCTTTCCCGGCAAAGGAATAGACCAGCTCGGCCTTCCTAACGCCGGACCGGGGGACCTCCTCCTCGGGGACGAGGGGAAACCAGGCGAGCTCCCGGTCCCGCACGCCCGTCGGCGCGAGGACCCTCAGTCCTGCGAACAGGGAGCCGAGGCCGAGCAGTGCGAACACCACG
>JAAXXJ010000204.1 GCA_013334545.1 Nitrospirota bacterium
GAAGAATCCTGTTAAGATCATGGATCTGTCCCTGCGTGATGGCCATCAGTCCCTTTTCGCTACCCGTGGGCGTACCGAGGATATGATCCCGGTAGCCGAACTGATGGATGAGGTCGGGTTCTGGGCAATCGAGACGTGGGGTGGAGCCACCTTCGATACCATGCACCGGTTTCTGAACGAAGATCCCTGGGAACGTTTGCGCGTTTTGAAGCGCTATATTAAAAAGACTCCTTTCTCCATGCTGCTGCGGGCGCAGAACCTGGTCGGTTATCGAAATTACGCCGACGACCTGGCCCTTGCTTTTGTTGAGCGCGCGGCCGAGAACGGCATGGATATCTTCAGGACCTTCGATGCCTTGAACGATTATCGCAATTTCGAGACCGTGGTCAAACAGATAAAGAAGAGCGGCAAGCATTTTCAAGGCTGTATCTGTTACACCCTCACCGAGCCGCGGCTTGGCGGAGAGGTCTACAATCTTGCATATTATACGGATAGGGCAAAATCCCTTGAGTCGATGGGGGCGGATTCCATCTGTATCAAGGATATGGCCGGGCTGCTGGCTCCCTATGACGCCTATCCGCTCATCAAGGCCCTGAAGGAAGGGGTCAAAGTACCCATTCATCTGCACAGCCATTTCACCTCAGGCATGTCACCCATGACGCACCTCAAGGCCATTGAAGCAGGAGTGGACATCATCGATGCCTGCATGACACCCTATGCGTACCGGACGTCGCATGCTGCTGTTGAGCCTTTGGTCATGGCCCTTCTGGGGACAAATCGCGACACCGGCTTTGATATCAAGAAATTAGCTGAGATCAATGATATCTTGGAAAAAGAGGTGATGCCGAAATACAAGCACCTCCTCGATGACTCGAAGGTCTCGATCATCGATATCAATGTCCTGCTGCATCAGACCCCGGGCGGGATGTTGTCGAATTTGGTCAATCAATTACGGGAAATGGATGCCCTGGACAAACTTGATGAGGTGTACAAGGAGCTGCCGCGCGTGCGCAAAGACCTCGGCCAGATCCCCCTGGTTACCCCGACCAGCCAGATCGTCGGCGTGCAGACCGTCAACAATGTTCTGCATGACACTCCCGGCGAACGTTACAAGATGATCACCGCGCAGGTGAAGGACCTCTGCTTCGGATTGTACGGCAAGACCGCTGTGCCGATCAATCCTGAATTGCAGGCAAAGGCCCTGAAAAGCTACCCCCGTGGAGAGAAGCCGATCACCTGTCGTCCGGCAGAAGTTCTCGAGCCGGAACTGGCCAAGGCGAAAGCCGAGATCGGTGATCTGGCAAAAGATATGGATGACCTCATCCTGTATGCCCAGTTTCCGGTCACCGGCAGGAAATTCCTTGAGTGGAAGTATGGCAAAGCAGAACCTCCGGCCAGTGTGAAGCCGATCACCCTTGAGGATGTTAAGAAAAGAGATGAACTGGTGAAAAAGGCCTTGGCCGGCAAGCTCGTTGAGGTGAAGCAGGTCGAAAAACCGCCGAAGTCACAGGCAGTCAGAACCTTCAACGTTTTTGTTGATGAGGAATTCTTTGCGGTCGAGGTTGATCCTGTAGGCAACACACATGTCGTGCCGGCTCCCCCACCGCTCGCCGCTGCTGCTGCACTGGCTCCGGTCGCCTGTGCTCCTCTGAAGGCCCCGGCACCGGCACCGGCGCCGGAACCAGCTCACCAGGGAGAAGGAACAGCCCTCCTCGCGCCGATGCCCGGGATGATCATCAAGTATATGGTAAAAGCCGGAGATGCCGTCAAGCAAGGCGATACCATCGTTGTCCTTGAGGCCATGAAGATGGAAAACGCCCTTGCCGCCCCCTGTGATGGGAAGGTGCAAGGTGTCAAGTTTGCCAGTGGCGATACGGTTGCAAAAGGCGCCGTTCTCTGTGTTATCGGATAGATCGGTAAGCGGCACCGGATCTTTTCTTTGAAGGGTCAAGTGCCCCGACGGTAACCCTTGGCTGGCCTGGGGTTGTTCGTGGTTGTCAAATCAAGCCTGTTGTTGATTCGATGAGCGAGCGCATTCCCCGTAGCTTGCTGCGGGGTTCGCGAACGACTAGAATAATGATAATACCTTGACGATCGAAGATTCCCTGCAGATTGCTGCAGGGAGCTTCAGCCTGGGTGGGTTTCTATGCTAATACGAACGTTGAATGGACATACCCCGAAGTTCGGGAAGGATTGTTACCTGGCCGAGACTTCCGTCATTGTTGGCGACGTGGTGATGGGAGATCAGTGCAGTATCTGGTACAACGCAGTGATCCGGGGTGATGTTCATTTCATCCGGATGGGGAACAAAGTGAACGTCCAGGATGGGGCCGTGGTGCATTGTACCTATCAGAAGTCACCGACCACGATCGGCAATAACGTCTCCATTGGACACAATGCCATCGTTCATGGCTGCACGATCCACGATAATGTCCTTGTGGGAATGGGGGCGATCGTCATGGATGATTGCGTGGTCGAAAGCAATACGATCATAGCTGCCGGTGCCGTGGTTACCGAAGGTACGCGGGTAGCGGCGGGAACGATCTATGCAGGTGTGCCGGCGAGAAAGTTAAAAGATATCAGTCAAGAACTGATATCCGGTGAGATCGAACGAATAGCGAACAATTATATTAAATACTCCGGCTGGTACAAATAGCCTTTCCCGCCTTGAATCCTTCCGCTTGTTCTCCTTCCGATCGGACGATGATCATTGATGGATCTTCCGGTTTCGTGTGGGTAGTATCTGAGTGCTGGATTTTTTTTTGCATATCCCCTTCGCGGTCTGAATGAATTTCTTGACCCGTCTATGGCCACGTCTGCTCGCCCGCGCAAACTCGGCCTGCGGCCTCAAACATGCGCGTGCGCCCTGCGGGACGCGGCCTTAGGCCATGACGGGTGCCCCAAGAACTTCATAGGCCCGCTCCGGGGACATGCGGGTTTGGGGTGAAGCACTGCGAAACTGCGGTGGTGCCGGCCCCATGCGGCCATTCCCGGCATGCGACCGAGTCCGAGGGTTAAACATTTCAGACTGCCTGCACCCAGCGTATACGAGTGCAATGCGCGAGTGCAGGGTGTCCGAGCCCGGAGTGTTTCACCTGTTCGAAGGGCGAGTTTCTGAAATGTACCGAGGACGACCGAGCAGTACGGACCTGAATGGCCGCCAGGGTGCCCTTCTGAGGAGCACCGCAAGTTCGAGCCGCAGGCTCATGATAGAACGACCTCCCGGCGACACACATCTCCATCGGGCAGCGACCGGGCACCAAGGTCGCTGGGATTGGCGCCACCTTTCTTCGGGTAAGCAAGAAAGGTGGCGGGAATGGTTCAGGTCGTGAACGTGATGAGGACCTCGTCGGTTTCCACAGCTTTGCCGACAGTTGCGATCACATTGTCCACAACCCCTTCGCAGGGCGAGGAGACACCGCTTTCCATCTTCATGGATTCGATGACCACCAGGTCCTGGCCGCGGTAGACGCGGTCCCCTTTCTTGACGAGGATATTGACCACCATGCCGGGAAGCGGAGAGAGAAGCACGTTCTCGGCGGCTCCTTTGGCCTCCTTTGGCATGTACTGGGCCAGCGCCCATTCGCGCGGCGTGTAGATCTCGAAGATGCGGGAGATGCCGCAATAGGCGGTCCATATGAAGTTCTGCCGGTACTGGAGCCTGAAGTACTGGTTCACGCCGTTGATCGAGAGTTTCAGCCTCCGGCGGTAGAACTCGAAGACCGGGGTAACGACGGCAAACTCCTTGCCGTTCACCTTGACCTTCCAGTCCCGTGAAGAGAGCTGGCCCTGCAGCTCAACGTCGAAGATGTTCTTCAGTTCCTTGACGACATACCGGTGCAGCTGGGCAGGCCGGTGAGACAGCCCGACCTTCGCGGCCATGGGTTTCAGCGACTCGCGCACGAGGTTCATGCGGTTATGGTACATGACGGTCGTGGCGAGGACCATGGCCTCGAGCTGCTCGATCGGAGGGTCGATCTTGGCCTCGCCTTCCTCGTAATGCTCCTCAATGAACCCGGTCGAAAGCTCGCCCTTGATAAAGGCGGGATGGTTGAGAATGGAATTCGCAAAATTCACATTGGTGGTCACGCCCTCGATATGGTATCGATTCAGGGCATTGATCAGGGTGGTCCGGGCTTCTTCCCGCGTCTCACCCCAGCTGATCACTTTGGAGAGAAGCGAGTCGTAATACACGCCTATGAAACTGCCGGCCTCGACCCCGCTGTCAAGCCTGACATTTCTGCCCTTGAGATTTGAGTACCTGGTGATCAGTCCGGTGGACGGCAGAAAATTGCGGCTTGAGTCCTCGGCGCAGATCCTGGCCTCGATCGACCAGCCTTTGATCGAGACGTCCTTCTGCGTGATCGGCAGCTTCTCGCCCGACGCGACCCGCAGCTGCAGCTCCACGAGGTCGAGGGACGTGACCATCTCGGTGACCGGATGCTCCACCTGGAGCCGCGTGTTCATCTCCATGAAGAAAAAGTTCCGGTGGCCGTCCATGATGAATTCCACGGTCCCGGCATTGGAATACCCCACCTCCCGTGCCAGGGCGCAGGCCATTTCGCCCATGCGTGACCTGAGTGACCTGTCGACCGCCAGGGAGGGCGCCTCTTCGATAACCTTCTGGTAGCGCCGCTGGATCGAGCATTCCCTTTCTCCGAGCGATACGACGTTCCCGTGCTTGTCGGCAATGATCTGTATCTCGATATGGCGGGGGCTGCTGATAAACCGTTCCAGGAAGATCCGGTTGTCGCCGAATGCCTTGCGGGTCTCCTCCTGCGCCGACTGAAGGGCGGACTCAAGTTCAGAGGGCGTGGCGACCATGCGCATGCCCCGGCCGCCGCCTCCAGCCGCGGGCTTGAGCAGCACGGGATACCCGATCTCGCCGGCAAGCGCCCGTATCTCTTCGATGTCGACAATAGGCAGGTTGTGGCCGAGCACCACCGGCACCCCTGCCTTCATCGCGATGTTCTTGGCCGAGATCTTGTCTCCCAGCGCGGCGATCACCTCCGCCGAAGGCCCGATAAAGGTCAATCCGGCCTGGGCCACGGCCGCGGAGAACTTCGCATTCTCCGAAAGGAACCCGTACCCCGGATGAATGGCTTGACAGCCACTGTCGACCGCAGCCTTGACGATCTTCTCGTGCACCAGATAGGAGGAGATGGAAGGCGCCGGCCCGATATGCACGGCCTCATCAGCCTCCCGGACATGGAGCGACCGTGCGTCAGCGTCGGAATACACCGCCACGGTCTTGACCTTCAGCTTCCTGCAGGTCCGCATGATGCGGATCGCGATCTCACCACGGTTTGCTATAAGGATCTTTTCGAACATGGCGGCTCCTTGAATGTACGAGTACTGTTTTCTCCAGGGCGTATCGCAGCTAAGTTAGTTCCGATCAAAATCCACATAAAATCGCAAAGAATCTTACCGCGAAGGCGCGAAGAGCGCGAAGGACGACAAAAACAAAACGCGATTCTGCCTTTCTCTATTAGGCCTGCAAGATTTTCTTCGCGACCTTTGCGCCTTCGCGGTGAACGCTTTTGAATTATGCCTCTTTCTATAGAACTCCTAACAGTATCTCGTAGCCTGCGGATCACAAGGGAATATTCCCGTGCTTCCTCTGCGGCCGGTTTGTCTGCTTGTTCTCGAGGAACTGGAGGCTCCGGATTAGCCGGTGCCGCGTGTCGCGCGGGCTGATGACGTCATCGATGAATCCCCGCTTTGCCGCCATGAAGGGATTCGCGTACATCACCCGGTACTCTTCCGTCTTCCGGGCGAGCATCTCCTCGGGGTCT
>JAAXXJ010000510.1 GCA_013334545.1 Nitrospirota bacterium
TCCCGAAGGCGGATGCCGATAAGGCAATGGATGCCGCCGAGTGCATCGGCTGTGGCGCCTGCGTGGCCGCCTGCCCCAATGGCTCCGCCATGCTCTTCACCGCCGCCAAGGTGACCCAGCTCGCGCTTTTGCCCCAGGGCAGGGTCGAGGCAGCGAGGCGTGTCTGCGTCATGACCGAGGAGATGCTCGAACAGGGTTTCGGCAACTGCGGCAACCACTACGAATGCCAGGCCGCCTGCCCCAAGGGCATCAAGGTCCAGTTTATAGCCAAGCTCAACCGGGAGTTCATCAAGGCACAAGTGAAATAAAACTGGAGTTTGAGGTTGCATTTTCCCCATCGCCATGTTATTAATGATTCTCATTTAGCCATTAGCATTGCTAATATCACTAAGGAGGTTGTCATGAAACAGCTTTCACTCGCAACGGTCTTTCTGTTCCTGTTCAGCATCTGCGCTATGCCGGTCGTGGCCGCGGACACCTTCGACCTCGTCATCCCGCTACCGCTCACGGGCAAGCCGGCCAAGTTCGGCGAGATCATGAAGCGCTCCTACGAGATGGCCGCCGAGGAGATCAATGCCAAGGGCGGCGTGAAGGGCAAGAAGATCGCCCTCTCCTTTGAGGATTCCAACGGAAAGCCGGAGATCGCACGGTCGATCGTGGAGAAACTGATCGACTCGAAGAAACAGCCCCTCATCGTAGGCGAATACACCTCCGCATGCGCCAAGGCCGTTGCATCCGTAGCCGAAGAGCGCAAGACACCCTACGTCGTCGTGGCGAGCGCTGATGACGATATCACGCAGAAGAACTACAAATACGTGTTCCGGCAGAACCAGGTGAACGCTCACTACGGCGACGCCGTCGTCGACTTCCTGAAGAACGTCGTGAAGCCCAAGACCATCGCCATCCTCTATGAGAGCTCGGCCTTCGGCACCTCGGGTGCTGACGCCATGGCCAAGGACGCCGCCTCCTTTGGAGCCAAGGTCGTGTTGAAGGAGAAGTTTGAGACCGGCGCCATTGATTTCAAGCCGCTCCTGTCGAAGGTCAAGGCGGAGCAGCCTGACGTGATCTACACCGTCGCCTATGCCAACGAGGCCCAGCTCATCATGAAGCAGGCTAAGGAGCTGCGCATCGATGCCAAGCTCTACTCCGGCGGGGCTGCAGGGTTTGCGATTCCCGAGTTCATCAAGGGCGCTCAGGATGCCGCCGAGTATGTGGTCAGCGCGACCCTCTGGACGCCTAAGCTCAAGTACCCCGGCGCCAAGGAGTTCGCCGACAAATACAAGGCCAAGCACGGGGACTATCCGTCCTACCACGGTGCTTCTGCCTATGCCGCGCTCTTTGTTACCGCAGATGCCCTCAACCGGGCGAAGGACTGGACGGCTGACAGCATCCGCGACGCGCTCAAGGCGACAAACCTCAAGACCGCCTACGGGCCGGTGAAGTTCGAGGACAAGGAGGGCTACCAGAACCAGAACTTCCACGAGACCCTGGCGATCCAGGTGCAGAAGGGCGAGTTCGAGACCGTCTGGCCCAAAATCCACGCCAGCAAGCCCTACATATACCCGGTTCCGTCTTGGAAAGACCGGAAGTAACTTCATTGCGGATTTCGGATTGTAGATTGCGAATTCAATCCGCAGACCGAACGCCAATCCGAAATCCGCATTCCGCAATCCGCAATTAAAGGGTTGTTCATGACCGCAGTCCAAACCGAGGTCCTGCTCCAGACGCTCATCTCCGGCATCCTGCTCGGCGGCCTGTACGCCCTGATCGGGATCGGCATGACCATCATCATGGGCGTGATGAAGATCATCAACCTCGC
>JAAXXJ010000511.1 GCA_013334545.1 Nitrospirota bacterium
CCTGCTGGACCCGCGGCGAACGGTAGACGTTTTCGTACATGAAGTGCCGCAGTTCGAGCATGGCGGCGCGGACATCGTCGCTGGGCCTGAGGCGGAACACGCCGTCTTCCGCCTTGGAAGAAGAGATGAGGTCCTTGATCATGGTGGTGGCCCGCTCCGAGTGGGTCTTCCCCAGCAAGCGCCGGCAGGAGGCCGGCACCTGCTCGTCCCGTATGACCCCGCTGCGGACGGCATCGTCCAGATCGTGGTTCAGGTAGGCCATGAAATCGGCGATCCGGACCACGCGGCCTTCGCACGTGCTGGCCAGTTCCTCGGCGTCGTCGGGCAGCACCTTGCCGTAGCCCTTGGAGTGCTTGAGGATGCCGTCGAGCACCTCGCACGTCAGGTTCAGGCCGAGGCCCCCGTTTTCCAACACTTCGACCACGCGGATGCTCTGCTCGCTGTGGGTGAAATCCGGAGAGTAGATCTCCTTCAGCACGGTCTCGCCGCTGTGGCCGAAGGGGGTGTGGCCGAGGTCGTGTCCCAGAGCGATGGCCTCAGTGAGGTCTTCGTTGAGGTAAAGCGCCCGGGAAATGGCGCGAGCCATCTGCGACACCTCCAGCGTGTGGGTCAGGCGCGTGCGGTAGTCGTCGATCATGGGCGCCAGGAACACCTGGGTCTTGTGTTTGAGGCGCCGGAAGGCGTTGCAATAGACGATCCGGTCCCGGTCGAGCTGAAAGGCGGTTCGCACCGCGCAGGGCTTTTCCGCGACCCTCCGTCCCCTGGACTGGGAGCTGGGACAGGCGAACGGCGACATGAACGACCGTTCGCGCTTTTCGAATTCCTCACGGATGGACATGGGCATCGTCGGTCCGCTCTCTTTGACGCTTTCGAGAAACCAAGCTTTTCAGGAAATTCATAAAATTGTAGGCGCATGGGTTCAATTTGTAAAGCGCAATTTGCAGCGGGCCCTTCGAGCGGCGGCACACTGCAGCAGGGCTCCTTTTCGGTCGTCGCAGCCATGCCCGGTACCAACGGAATCGCGGCGGAAAGCCGCTCCCACACGATCTCCAGGTTCCCCCGTTGCCGGGCCTGCAGCAATGTTGTAGAATTACGCTCATAATGACCGGCCATCATCTAATACTCGGCACGCTCTCGGATGTCCTCACGGGGGAAACCCTCGACGACACCCTGGACGAACGCTACCGCCAGAAAATCGCCCGCCTGCTCGTGGAGCGCGGGGGCTATCTGGCGGATGAGATCGAGCCCCGCCGGGAGCTGCTGCTTCAGGCGGATGACCGCCGCGCCGTCATCAAGGTGGACTTTGTGGTGCGGATCGCAGGGAAGGCCGCGATGGTGATCCGTTTCGGCCCCGGCTCCATCGTTTCGCGCGAGCGGCCGACATTGGCCGTGTCACGGCTCGTCGAGGCCTACCAGGTCCCGGTCGCCGTGGTCACCAACGGCGAGGATGCCGAAATCCTGGACGGGGGCTCCGGGAAGGTTGTCGGCCGCGGCCTGGGGGCCATACCGGCCAAAGCGGATCTGACGGAAAAGGTCCGGAATTATCCGTTCCCGGCGGTCCCCCGCGCAAGAGCGCTGATGGAATCGCGGGTCGCTTACTGTTACGAGGTCGACGGCGCCTGCCCGTGCGACGACACGATATGCCGGCTTGAATGAAGGCGGAGGCCTGAAGGGGGAAGGACTTCGAGAACCTGATGGCTGCCTTTTTCCGACTTCCGAATTCGGTGAGCGTATGGACTGCGACCCCTTCATGGGTGAAGCGCTTAAGGAGGCCCACAAGGCCCTTGCACGCGGAGATTTTCCCGAGATCGGAAGAGC